>PLAD01000151.1 GCA_003134215.1 Armatimonadota bacterium | reverse complement strand
ACTTCCGGACCCTACCGTCGAAGTTGATGCTGAAGCTGTTTGGGCGCTGGAAGCGGAGGACGAAGATGAAAGCAGCGTATTGGACTGAGAATCTGTGATTGTCGGAATCGTCAAACCGCTCGTATTAAGGTTGCTTGATACGCCGGTTACGCCGCCAGGAGAAGAATCTCGATTGTTATAAGTGTCGCTGGCTGAGACGGAAATCTGCGGATAAGCCTGCCCGGTGATCTCTTCCGATTGGTAACGAACTCGTCTGAGGGACAGCTCTGCATTCGCAACCTCTGTGTTTTTTTCGAGAGCAATCTCGACACTCTGATCGATGGTGAGAGCTGGGCCGGCGGCTTCGTGGTAGTCGGGCAGGGTGATAGGCGCTGTGGTAGTCAAAGCGGGCGGAGTCGGCGGATTTTGATCGATCGTCGGGGTCGGCGCCGTGTCGTTTTGTTGTTGCTGATAATAGTTCAGGACGGGCTTATCGTAAAACGCTTTCGCCGCCGGATGTGCCATCGGCGGTTCAACAGCGGGAACAGGATTCGGGGCCGCAGCTACAAGTGCAGGCGGTTTGCTCTGAACCGGTTTTGACACCGGCGGTGCTGCAGGATTTTTAAAGTTATTGACTAAAACGGCGGGAACGGTCGCTGGAGCCGGTGTCGGCGGCGCAACTGCGACAGGTGACTGAAGCTGCTTTTCCTGAGCGGGCGACTGTGCGGCGGAGACGGGAAGTGGACTGCCGGCAAAGTTGATTATCGTGGAAGCGGTACACGTCTCACGTACGATTCGCAGCCGTTTTCCGCTTTGGGCGTCGGCTATGGTGAATAGAATATCGCATGCGGCCACGGAGATCGGGGCGCCACCTGCCGTATAACTGACTGTTACGGTGGCGCTGCCATCCTGCGGCGTGCAGTTTTCTGTCCAGTGCCAGCTTTCCTTGGCGACAACTTCTCCATTTTTAAGTACCGGGTAAGCTCCTCCAGCATACGCAGAGTACTGCGCCGAGGTTTGGCCCGCTGTAAGAGATACCGTTGTCGGCGCATTGACCGAAGCTGTTCCGATGAAATTGCCGGTGTCTGCTTTTACCGGGTTAGGGCCCAGCATCAAAATTATCGCCCAAGCCGCTGCGAAAGCTTTGAGAAATGAATGCCTACGTCCTGTACAGGTGCAGGAAATCATTGCCGAGCCGTCAGTCATTGGTTTGCCGGCAGTAAAAAAGCGAGTGTTAATGATCATCTGTATAGTGTGTTCATTGAGTTTATTTTGATTTGGATGTTGTAAACGTGATGGTGCGGTGCGAGGACGAAATGCCGCTGACCAACAAACGTATTACCCCTTTCACTTTGTTTTCAAAAGTTTGGCTATCGTTAAAATCCAACTGCTCGAGATGCTTTGGTGTAAAGCCGCATAGAGCTGTCAACATTGTTTTAGCGGTTTCCATGGGTTCGACAGGGACAAAGTCATTCGACGCTATTCCGTCTGCAATCACGTTTGCGTAAACTGCGGCTTCCGAATCCTTCCAAATTTGAATTCGCGTCGGACTGGATGTGTGGACATCGTTGATGAACTCCATGCCTTGCCTGCTGAGCTGCTGCCAGGATACGGTGCTAAGTCGTTCCTTGATCATTTCGTAAGGCGTCTTCACTCGGAACCATAGCATCGTCGGCAGTTTTTCAGCCGGCGAAGCATCACTATGGCTCAATTTAGTTAGTTCAGCGAGGATCGCTGCATGATGACGTTCCGCAACTGCGACAGCGACATCCGATTTACTCGCAAAGTGAAGATAGGTTGTTCCAACGCCGATGCCGGCCTCGGCAGCGAGGTCAGTCATTGTCATTTTCTGGTAACCATAAGATCGAAGGAGTCGTTCTGCAGCGTCGACAATTGTTTCGGAAAGGTCGTTTTTCCTATCTAAGGATTGGGATGAGGACTTAAGCATAATGATTCAATGAACGCTGAATAATTCAAAATATTATTCACTATGCTACCTCTTTTCGAAATAAATTGTTGTCGTGGCTTGTACCGGCACTGTCGTAATTTGTTGTGCGTAATCAAATTACCGTCACAGCAGCCATTTTCTGCTGCAAGCTGACGGGACGGGAATCCGTCCAGTTTGTTGCTATCCACTCCAAGCAGGTCATTTTATCCGCAATTGGACCGACCGCGGTCCAGCCGTTTGGCTCGTCTTTAAATTCAGGCCACAGGGAATACTGCCCTTCCTCGTTGACCAAAATCTGATAGTCCCAATTATCTTGCTCTGTCGACATTTATTTGTCCTTCACTTATCTTTATTCGGCAATTATCAATGGGCGCTCAGTAGACGGCAAAAGGTGGTGTTCTACCGCCATGCCGACAGCTTCTGCGAGTTTGACCGAGACGAGTTCGCCGTGAGTGCAGTCAATATCCATCTCGGAATACTGACTTTCGGAATAGATGGACCAGTCGGGCGGCCCACTTGTCTCATCGAGTCTTTGCAGCGCTCTGACAACGAACAGCGGTCCTGACCATTGCGACGGAGAATATCTGGTTGTCAGCTTCACATTGTTTCTGAAGATTTCGGAGATCCGCTGGGCCTGTGCAAGTTCGAAACTATCAGGAAGTCGCCCTGCAGACTTACCACGCGCGACCAGGTCTGACAGAGTAAAGTCGGTAAGATCAGTTGGAAGTAGATCTTCGGAGCCAAGCTCTCCTGCCATGGCGCGTATCAGCTTTTCGCTGTCAAGCTCGGCTTCGGCCTTTAGATCCGGGAGAGTTGTGTCCAGCATGATCAACGCACCGACTTCGTGCCCCGACGTCTTCAGTTGACGCGCCGCCTCGAACGCTACCAATCCTCCAAATGACATTCCAAGGAGTTGATACGGCCCGTAAGGATCGACTGATTTAATAGCATCGATGTAGTCCGAAGCCATCTCTTCGATAGACTGGGCTAGCGGCTCGCTTTGCTCAAGGCCGCGGCATTGGAGCCCGTAGAGCGGCTGATCTTCGCCAAGCGCCACTGAGAGCGGGAAGTAGCAAAGGACATGGCCGCCTGCTGGGTGGAAACAGAAGAGCGGCGGACGAGATCCTGATGTTTGCAGTGGTACGATGAACGGCGGTGTATTTTCTATTTGACCACTCGCGATCACTCGAGCGAGCAACTCAATGGTCGGATTTTCGAATAAGGTCCGAATTCGTAAGCTGAAAGAGAACTGCTCATTACACGCAGCGATTAAGCGGATGGCGGCGAGTGAGTGGCCGCCGATTTGGAAGAAGTCGTCGCGAATTCCGACCGGCCGAATACCGAGAAGACTTTCCCAAATAGACTGCAGATGTGTCTCCATCTGGTTCGTCGGGGCTTCGTAGGATAGTTCGGAATCTCGATCCTCTTCTTTCGGAAGTGCATTCAAATCGACCTTTCCATTAGAATTGACCGGAATCTTGTCGATTGCGCAGAAGACAGTGGGGATCATGTACTCGGGGAGACGATGGGAAAGGTGTTCACGCAGCTCCGGCGAAGTCGGGGCTTCTTGATCGGCGGCGGAGACATAGTAGCCGACGAGGCGCATGACTCCGCGGCGGTCGGTTCGTGCAAGCACGACAGCATGGGAAACGGCGCGGTGTTCGAGAAGGGCGGATGCAATCTCCCCCGTTTCTACACGCATGCCGCGTATCTTGATCTGTGAGT
>PLAD01000217.1 GCA_003134215.1 Armatimonadota bacterium | reverse complement strand
TCCATCCGGGATATGGATTCTTAAGCGAACGTCCCGAGTTTGCCGATGCCTGCGAACAGGCGGGCATTGCCTTCATCGGGCCGACCGGAGACCAGATGCGCACATTCGGCTTGAAACACACGGCTCGCGAGGTAGCGGCTTCCTTAGGTCTGCCATTATTGCCAGGAACCGGGTTACTCGCAACACTCGAAGAAGCGCGGACAGAAGCTGAGAGAATTGGATATCCGCTAATGCTTAAAAGCACCGCCGGGGGAGGAGGCATTGGCATCCGCCTTTGTCAGACTCCAACGGACCTCGATGCTGCCTTCAGCTCGGTACAGAGCCTTGGAAAAAACAACTTCGGCGACAGCGGAGCATTTCTGGAGCGATTTATCGGACAGGCGCGACATATCGAAGTTCAGATATTTGGAGACGGTAACGGCGAGGTAGTCGCGCTTGGTGAAAGAGACTGTTCTGCGCAGCGCCGCAATCAAAAGGTGATTGAAGAGACTCCAGCGCCGGGTTTGACTGACGGCACGCGGAGTCGACTGTTCGATGCGGCGGTCAAGATCGGCAAAGCAGTCTCGTATCGATCCGCCGGCACCGTTGAATTTGTCTACGACAATCAAACAGGAGAGTTTTTCTTTCTCGAAGTAAATACTCGCTTACAAGTTGAGCACGGTGTAACTGAAGAGGTAACTGGAGTAGACCTTGTCGAATGGATGGTGAGTTCCGCCGCCGGTGACCTAGCCCCACTGCAGTCGTTTAACGCTTCGCCAAAAGGCCACTCGATCGAAGTTCGAATCTATGCTGAAGATGCCGGCCGCAACTTTGCTCCCAGCTCAGGTCGCCTTACCAATGTTACCTTCCCTGAAGGGGTTAGGACGGAGACATGGGTTGAGCCGGGCACCGAAGTTACGCCATTCTACGATCCCATGCTTGCGAAAATGATCGTTTGTGCCGACGACCGCCAGACGGCGATTGCCGCGATGAACGATGCGCTCGCGGCAACCCGATTGTACGGCATAGAAACGAATGTCGATTACCTGCGCAAAGTTTGCTCATCACCGGAATTTGCCGCCGGTTCGATTACAACAAGTTTCCTCGGTAGCTTCGTGTACCGTCGAAATGCGATAGAAGTCATTTCCGGTGGAACACAGACAACAGTTCAAGATTTTCCGGGTCGAGTCGGGTACTGGAACATCGGCGTTCCCCCTTCTGGACCGATGGACAGCCTCGCGTTTCGAATCGCCAACGAATTGGTCGGCAACGATGTCGAAAGTGCAGCGCTGGAGGTCACGCTTGCCGGACCGGAACTCAAATTCGGATCTGATACGATCTTCGCAATTTCCGGAGCGGACCTTATGCCAACTTTGGATGGAGAAGCGATCGCACTCTGGTCGGTGATTCATGCGAAAGCAGGTTCGATACTTANNATACTTAAGTGTGGCGCAGCATCAGGGCCAGGCCTTCGCGCATACATTGCCTTCCGCGGCGGGCTTGATGTTGGCTCGTACCTGCAAAGCCAGAGCACGTTCATGCTTGGAAAGTTCGGTGGGCATGCAGGAAGAGCTGTCAGAACCGGAGACGTAATTCACCTGCTTGAAACTGATGCCGGCGCCGCTGTACCTGACAAGGTTGTTTCGAATGCGGCAATTCCGAAGTATACGAACGCGTGGCAGATAGGTGTCTTGTACGGTCCACATGGTTCGCCTGATTTTTTCCAGGATGACGATATCGAGATGCTGTTCAACACGGACTGGCGGGTGCATCATCAGTCCGACCGTACCGGAGTTCGCCTGCTCGGCCCAAAACCAAACTGGGCTCGGCTAGACGGAGGCGAAGCGGGCCTCCATCCATCGAATATTCATGACAACGCCTATGCAATCGGCACGATCGATTTCACCGGTGATATGCCCATTATCCTCGGCCCGGACGGACCCAGTCTTGGCGGCTTTGTCTGCCCAGCAACCATTGTCGATGCGGAACTCTGGAAGATAGGTCAACTCAGACCCGGAGACACGGTCCGTTTCCACGCATTGACATTCGAGCAAGCGCTGTCAATGAATGAACAGATCGCCAATACAATCGGAACTCTGGCAGCCGACCTGCCGGCACTTCCAGTTCACCAGCGAATGCCGGTCGAATCCGCAGTCCTAATCAGCCAGCCCGGCGAAGCTGATGTACCGGCTATGGTGACGAGGTCGGATGGCGACAGGTATTTGCTAATAGAATTCGGCCCAAACATACTTGACCTTTCCTTACGTCTACGCGTCCATGCACTTGAAGCATCGATTAAGGAAGCAAGTCTTCCAGGCATTATCGATATTACTGCTGGCGTAAGGAGCTTGCAGATACACTACGATCCAGGCCTGCTTCCTCGGGAGCTGTTGCTGCAAACTTTAATGGCTGCCGAAAAGGCAATACCAGCCAATTTGGACATCCGGGTAGCGTCACGGGTCGTCCATCTTCCCCTCTCTTGGAACGATCCGCAGGCTCGCCTGGCTGCTGAAAAATACATGCAGGGTGTCAGACCTGATGCGCCCTGGTGCCCCGACAATATCGAATTCATTCGACGAATCAATGGACTTGACTCAGTTCAGGATGTGTACGACACTATCTTCAATGCGAACTACCTGGTGCTCGGCCTGGGCGATGTTTACCTCGGCGCGCCGGTAGCCACACCAATCGACCCGCGGCATCGACTAGTGACGACAAAATATAATCCTGCCCGCACATGGACACCAGAAAATGCAGTTGGGATTGGCGGCGCGTACATGTGCATTTACGGAATGGAAGGGCCGGGAGGCTATCAGCTGTTTGGACGAACCACGCAGGTATGGAACACATTTAAAACAAC
>PLAD01000372.1 GCA_003134215.1 Armatimonadota bacterium | reverse complement strand
AAAAAAATTCGGCGCAGTGGCGGCGCTGAAGCCGACGACGATCGACCTTGCGGTAGGCAGTACGACTGTCCTGATCGGTCCAAGCGGGTGCGGGAAATCGACTTTGCTGCGTATCCTGGTGAATTTGATCCAGCCGGATACCGGTACCGTAACAATCGACGGCAACGTAGTAACACCGACAAATGTCGAGGAAATTCGGCGAAAGATCGGCTATGTCATCCAGGACGGCGGTCTGTTTCCCCACCTGACAGCGCGAGAAAATGTCGAGTTGCTGGCCAAATTTGTCGGCAAACCAGAGACCGAACGCAATCATCGCGTCGACGAGTTGACGCAGATGGTGCAGATCGGTTCGGACAATCTGGACAAGTATCCTTCGGCGCTCTNNGATCCGAAGGTGCTGCTGCTCGATGAGCCGCTGGGAGCGCTCGACCCGATCACCCGCAGCCAGCTTCAACAAGAACTGAAGCAGATCTTCGCAACGCTGAACAAAACGGTCGTCTTAGTGACCCACGACATGGGTGAAGCGGCCTATTTTGGAGATGAAATCATTCTCATGCGGGAGGGTCAGATTATTCAGCGCGGAACAATCGATGCCCTGCTCCATCAGCCGTCGGACAGTTACGTCACAACGTTCATCCGGGCTCAGCGGTCGCCGCTGCCATCGCTGACGGAGGGCGAGTGATGCGTAAGACGCTGTTTCTCATTGTACTTGTGCTGTCGCTCTTGCCGGGCGCGGCAAATGCGGGATTAACAATTGGATCTAAGCGATTTGCCGAGTCGGAAATCCTGGGCGAAATCGTGACGCGTATTATCGACAACGCCGGTGAAACGAAGGCGGTCGATAAGGGAGGACTTGGGAACACCGGTATTGTGTTCGCTGCGCTAAAGCACGGCGATATCGACATGTATCCGGAGTACACCGGTTCGATCGCCTTAGAGCTGCTGAAGGATAAAACAACTCCCAGTCTCGGCGCGCTGGACGAGCAGCTCAACGCGCTCGGATTAGGGGTCGGCGTCCCGATCGGCTTTAACGATACATACGCCCTGGCGGTGCCTGAGCAGTTAGCAGAAAAGGACGGTCTCGTCACAATCGGAGATCTTGCCAAACATCCTGAACTGAGACTGGGGCTGTCGCAGGAGTTCCTCAACCGTTCAGACGGCTGGCAGGGCCTGAAGAAGGCGTACCGGCTTCCGTTCTCTTCGCCGCAGGGGATCGATCACGGGCTTGCCTATGCGGCGATTGGGAACCGGCAGGTCGATGTGATCGATATCTACTCGACCGACTCCAAAATCAAGACCTACCACCTGCGTGTCCTGAACGACGACAAAAACTACTTTCCGGAATATCAGGCAGTACTAATCTACCGCCTTGATGTCCCACGGAAATACCCGAGAAGCTGGCAGGCATTGCAGATACTGCAAAACCGGATCGATGCGGACGAGATGATCAAGCTCAACGGCGAGGTTGAACTGGCGCAACGGCCGTATCAGGATGTCGCCTCGGATTATGTAAAGACCGAACTCAACATCGGTTCCGGCAGCGGTATCTCGGCCGGACGACGCTCATTTCTACGGCTGCTCTTTGGTCCCGATTTCCTTCTTCTGACAGAGCAGCACTTGCTGCTGGTCTTTTTATCGCTGCTGCTGAGCGTTATCGTCGGCGTTCCCCTCGGCATTATCGCGGCGCGAAGAACTGGGCTGGCAAATCCCATTCTTTCAACCGTCGGAGTCATCCAGACAATTCCTTCGCTTGCGCTGCTGGCGTTTTTGATTCCGGTTCTTTCGATCGGCGACAAACCGGCCATTGCTGCGCTGTTCCTTTATTCACTCCTCCCGATTGTTCGCAACACCTACACGGGACTGACCGTGATCTCGCCGTCACTGATAGAATCGGCGATTGCGCTCGGATTGCCGTCCGGCGCAAGACTGAGGATAATCGAACTGCCGTTAGCTGCCAGGACGATCTTCGCCGGTATTAAGACTGCAGCGGTGATCAATGTCGGAACGGCGACAATCGCTGCGTTTATCGGCGCAGGCGGTTACGGCGAGCGAATCAAAGCGGGTTTGGATACGCTGGACAACGGTCTCATTCTAGCAGGGGCAATTCCAGCGGCAGTTTTGGCGATCCTGGTGCAGTGGGGCTTTGATGCACTGGACAAAGCTGTGACTCCCAAGGGATTGCGATAAGGGCCGACCGTCAGGCTTCTTGATCCGGCACAAATGTGCTGCCGGCTTTGAGACGTTCTTCAATGACCGCAAGTTCGTAGGTCATAGCCTGATTGGAAGCGAATGCCGCGAAGTCTTGAAAACAAAGGATCGCCGATCAGGGCGCAAAGGAAGGCTCCCATGATGGCGCCCGACGAAAATTCAGGAACCGGAGCGAAATCGTTTGCTTTTGCGAGGTCGATTGGATGCTCAGTTGGGACTGTGCTGGAACAGCTATACAAAGCAGCAACAACGCACCCAATAGGAGGGTGCTGTCGAAGGGAAAGGAATGCGAAAGTCGATGGCCACTGCGACGATTAAACAAAGTGAATCCTCTTCTTCAGGCGCTAGCCCGAAACGATCCTAATTTGCACAACTCATCGTCGAATACAACCTGACAGATGCAAGGATATTATACAATGCGCTGCATCGCTGAACTTACAGAATATGAATGTTTACGCTAGGTGGTTTTTCTGGAATGTGAGTGCTGATAGAGTAAGCCCATAGTCAGGTTTTTCGTGAGGCAACGCGGCGTGCCGCTCCTC
>PLAD01000390.1 GCA_003134215.1 Armatimonadota bacterium | reverse complement strand
AGAATCAAACTTTCAATAAGTTCCGGGCTGTTTTTGGCTGCTTCAATCGCAAATGCGCCAGCAAGACTGGAAGCCACTACAGCCGCAGGACTCTCGACAACATCGCGCAAGAATTCCTCTAGAAGTCTAACGTAAATATCTGCCTTGTAGCGAATCTTCGGCTTATCGGACAGTCCAAATCCTAGCCAGTCCAGAGCGTATACGGTGAAGTGTTCGCCCAACGCGTCAAAATTTTTCCGCCATTCATAGCTAGATGCGCCGGCGTAAATGCCGTGCAGCAGAACTATCGGTGGCTTGCCGTGACCTTGTTTTGTGTAGAAGACGTCTCCCTCATCAAATGTCCAAAAGCGGCCTTCACCTCCAAGTGTGTTACCCAGAGCCGACGCCCGAGAAAAAATGGCATTATTTATCAGGGCTGGTAAAGCTATGGCAGCGCCTGTGATCAAAAAATTCCTAATGGGCTTGTTCATATGTTTCTCTCCATCCCAGAATGCCGTATTTTCCTATCGGTCGGCTTCATTTGTGAGTTTCTGACTTGCGTCTCCAACTAATCCACCATTCGCTCCGATTATAGCGTAATACGCCGTATTAGTGTGAACTTCCTGCGAGACCATTGGCGGCGTTGTCTGACTGCATACCATGGAGACCGCCAAACGAAAGCTGCTCAGAGCTTGAGAGGTAGTTTCAGAATTTGGCAGTGCATAGATCTGTATCTGGCCGCTGTAAGATCCATGAGCGAATGACGGGCCATTACCCGGTTCAGTCAGGATAGTGTAGCTGTCCCGGTGCAAGTTGCCAATCGTCATCGGTAATAACTTACTGGCGGACGGCGACGAAGGAATTCTCGCAATTACTCGCTTGTTCGAGTGTTGATGGGCCGCGACCAGAATTAGCGCAATCGAAAGAATCGCAACGGTCGTTGTTAAGCAAAGTACCACAAAGCAGGCGCCAAAGGATTGTTCTTTGAACTGTTCGTCTTCCTGCGCTTTACGGTCCAGAAACGCAGGATCTTTCAACCTTTCAATCTGTACTTCGGCCGCGAGGGCCGCTTCCTCTTCATTTAAGGCCGCGAGAGGCGCAAAACATTGCGGACAGGTTGCCGATGCAATGGATGGAAAAAATGCATCGCATCGTTCGCAAAGTTTAGGGGTAGGAAGCTGCTGCTTTCGGGCCATTACGAGAATTGGCCTGCCAATGAACTCAGCATCGAAAGCATTCCAGCGTCCTGTCTGGACATTGGAATACTGATATAATTATAAATTAAATCGCACTCGTAGAGCACGACTCCGAAATAGATAGTGATTCCCAAAATCATTATAATCCGAGCTTTGAACGTTGATTTCGACGCGATGACCTCACAGATGAATATAATGAAAACAACCATGAAGAATTTGTAGATCGCAAAGGCCTCTTTACCGTATCGCCCGAAATGATCGAGAATGAAAGCCGCCAGTCCGTTAGCTTCTGATCCTTTATGGCTGAAGATATATCCCGTCAGAAACAAATCGAACAGATTAAGAAGCAGGAACGCCAAATATTCTTGGCCCAGAATTAAATCTCTCTTAAACAGAATGATAGCCTTTCATGCCCGTTGCGACTACTTTGCCGACAACATTTCGCGAGCGTGTTGCAGTACAGTGTCAGAGCCGTCTCCGCCTAACATCCTGGCAATTTCAGCTTCGCGTTCATATGCACTCAACGAAGAAACAACCACTATGGTCCGTCCATCGGATACCGCCTTCTCGATTGAGAAATGGGTTGATACAGGTCGAGAAGCAATTTGAGGCAAATGTGTAATGCACAGTACCTGTGCTATTTGACTCAAATTGGCTAGCTTTTCTGCAAGGATTCTTCCTGTGCGACCGCCGATTCCAGTATCGATTTCATCAAATATCATAGTAGGAATAAAGGATGACTTTGACAGCACTGACTTAATCGCAAGCATTAGCCTCGATGTTTCGCCGCCGGATGCCGCTTTTGCCAGCGGACGAAGAGGTTCACCGGGGTTCGTCGAGATCATAAACTCAACCCTGTCAGCCCCTTTTGAAGTAATTGGCTGACCGCTGATGGACGTTTCAAAAACAGTCCTCGCCATATTTAAATCTTGTAGCTCCGTTACAATTGCGGACGAAAACTGCTTTCCTCCTTCGTGTCTGAGTCTTGACAATTTCGACGCATTGAATTCGGCTGCTTCTTCCAGCGCACTTAAGCGTTTCATCAGACTGTCTTTGTGAGCTTCGACATCTTCGAGTGAATTTAGTTTACGTTCAAGGGTCTTCGCATATTCCAAGATCTCCGCAATGCTATCACCATACTTTCGTTGCAGCGTTCGAATTAAGTTAAGCCGTTCATTAACAAATTCGAGACGACCCGGCTCAGCGTCCAGATTGTCCTTGTATCGGCGTAGAAGTCCAACCGCTTCTTCAAGATAAGCCGAAGCTTCTTCCACCTGTTCTATAATTGGACTTAACGCAGGATCGAGGTCGCTGACCTTGGTAAGCGATGAAAGCGCGGAGCCGATTGCATCGGCTGCAGTTGTACCGAGTGACCCGTACACATCGTCTGCCATGACAGACAGTCGCTCAGAATTCGCTAACTTCAGCCTCTCAGCATTAAGCTCCTCTAATTCGTTCGGCCTAAGATCGGAGTCCACTATTTCGTTATATTGGAAGCGAAATAGGTCGACGTTTCTCGCACGCTCTCGCTCATCTGAAACAAGAGTTCCAAGCTCCTTTTTCGCAGCGGTGAGCTGGGAAGAGAGGTCCGACATTTTTGTTTTAAGCGCGAGTGTTTCGTCGCCAAGCCAGTTATCCAGGAGATCGATGTGGCTTTCAGCGGCAAGCAAAGACTGATGCTCGTGCTGGCCGTGTACATCGACAAGGTCCTGTCCCACAGAACGAAGCATGGAGACTGGCACTAAATGTCCGTTTACCCTGCTTTGCGATTTACCAGTCTTAGTCAGCTCTCGGGTGAAGACCAGACTATCAGCATCATCCGCATCCAGCAATCCGTTGTGCTCAAGCTTAGCCCTGGTTGCCGGTGGCGCGTCCTTCAATGAAAACAAGGCCTCTACAACTAACTTATCGGATCCGCTCCTTACCAGGTCCGAAGAGACTCGCTCGCCGAGGGCTGCACCAAGGGCATCGATGATAATACTTTTGCCGGCTCCTGTTTCGCCCGTTAGGATGTTGAGACCGGAACCGAATTGCAGCTCAAGATCGTCGATCAAGGCAAAATTGCGGACGTGGAGGGATATCAGCATAGGAAGTAATGGTACCTGTTAAGGCAGCACTCAGTAGGCGACACGCTCGCCCCAGCGCAGCTTACTCTGGAGCTTGTCATAGAATATGACACCCTCATTCGGCACAATGAGTTTGGCAGTGAATGGAGTGCGTTTGACCGTGATCCGATCGCCTGAGACAGTTGGGAGGACAAGCTGTCCGTCCAAAGTGACCCTTGTTCCGTCTTCTTCTGTGTTTTCTACGACAACGGATACTTCATGCTCTGACGGCACTACGAGGGCGCGTGTTGTCAATGTATGGGCGCAGATAGGTGTTATCAACAGAACTTCAAGAGCAGGATGAACGAGCGGCCCTCCTGCAGATAGGGAATAAGCTGTAGATCCGGTAGGAGTCGAGATTATGATGCCGTCTGCCGCGTAGGTCGTTAGATACTTG
>PLAD01000031.1 GCA_003134215.1 Armatimonadota bacterium | reverse complement strand
TACCGGGAGTCAATGATATAATCGGCAGTCCGACGATCATCGGCACCTGTACTACCTGCCATAACACTCCGAATGTCGGCGATCATTCGTTGCCCATCTATGTCGACCTCGGACTCACAGACCCTCAGCGTACAACTCCGGACCTGCCTCTGTACACGCTGAAGAATAACGCGACCGGACAGATACGGATCACATCCGACCCCGGGCGCGCCCTGGTCACGGGCCGTTGGCGGGATATTGGAAAATTCAAAGTGCCGTCACTCCGCGGCTTTGCTTCTCGGGCGCCGTACTTTCACAACGGTTCGGCGCCGGATGTCCAAAGCGTCATTCGATTTTACGACCGGCGCTTCCGCATTGGGCTGGCTCCGCAGGACCGAAGGGCGCTTGCAGCGTTTTTGAATTCACTGTAGCTCTTACCGTAACGGTTTAAATTTTCTTTCCGATAATCACTGGTTAGCTCGCAGCACTGGTTCGACGTACAAGTCAATCGACCGTCGCGGCATTTTTAGTACAAAAATTATTTTTTTGAATGCCAAGCTTTAATGCAGCTTTAATGTTGTCGACCGATCATTAAATTACGCGCTAAAGCATTGCCCACCTTCCGCAGATTACAGTAATTGATTTGAATTTTGCGGCGTCCAAATGAGGCGTATCGTCGTTTATGCGCGGGACCGACTTGTAAATCGGTCACATGGAAAATGGAGGATCACGAATGAACAACTCCCAGCGTTTTTTGCTTTCGGCATCGACAGCGGCAATGACAGCCATGCTTGCCTACAGCGGCTTTGCATCGACGGCCTTACTTGGGCCGCCGCGGGCTGGCGGCCCAGTCCGAAGTACAGCACCGTCACCGCCTCCAAAGGCGCCTCCAACACCGCCGGGACCTCCGACGGCGCCAGGCCCCCCGACTACGCCGACGCCTCCCTCAACACCGGTACCACCGGTGATTTTGCCGCCGACGCTTTCCGACGGAACTTTTGTCGACGGGATCGGGCAAGTTACCACGATTAACGACAGTGCAAGCGCTACTCCGAGCAATCCGTTTTTCCATCCGCTTGGGACAAACGGCCGGACCTGCGCGACCTGCCACGGCGCCGCGCAGGGATACAGCATTACGCCCGCCTCAGTCCAAGCGCTCTTTAACCAGACCAGCGGAATTTCACCGCTCTTTTCGACGGTCGACGGCTCAAACTCTCCGAATGCGGCGACGGCCACGCTCGCAGAACGACAAACTGCGTTTAGCGAACTGCTCAGCAAAGGGCTGATCCGGATTGGGCTTCCCATACCATCTGGCGCACAGTTCACATTAAGCGCCGTCCACGACCCGTACAACTTCGCCGGCGCCTCACAGCTCTCCCTGTTCCGCAGGCCGCTGCCGACAACCAACCTTGCATTCCTGAGTACGGTAATGTTCGACGGGCGAGAGACGATTACTAACGACACGATCAATCAAGATTTGGCAGCCCAAGCAGCGAATGCTGTTGTAACACATGAGCAGGGTTCTGCTCCGACAGCAGCACAGTTGCAGCAAATCGTCGCGTTTGAATCGGCAAATTACACTGCCCAAACGTTCGATAACGCCGCGGGGCTGCTGACGGCGGACGGCGCAACCGGCGGGCCGATCGCTCTGTCAGGCCAGACATTCGTTCCCGGCGAAAACTCGCCGCTAAGCGCGAGCTTCAATCCGAATGTCTTCACCAACTATAGCGCATGGGCATCGACGAGCGGGACTACACCGGCACAGCAGTCGATTGCGAGGGGCGAGCAGATCTTTGATAATCACCCGATCACCATCTCCAACGTCCCCGGGTTTAACGATGTCATCGGAAAGCCTACTTTCGTCGGCACCTGCACCACCTGCCACAATACACCCGATGCAGGAAGCCATTCACTGGCGGTATATGTCGATCTCGGGTTAACCGATCCGGGCAGAATTACACCGGACCTGCCGCAGTACACGCTGAAGAATACATCCACCGGAGCCGTCCGGATAACGTCCGATCCTGGCCGAGCCCTGATAACTGGGCAGTGGTCGGATATCGGCAAGTTCAAGGTACCAACTCTTCGCGCATTGTCCGCCCGCGCACCTTACTTCCACAACGGATTCGCGCCGGATATTCCACACGTTGTCGGTTTCTACAACCAACGGTTCAAGATCGGGCTTAGTCCGCAACAGCAGACCGATCTGGCAAACTTCTTAAATACGCTGTAAACTATAATCGAACGTCGCAGCAGCAAAGGCCTTCCCCGCATCCGCGGGGAGGGCTGGCTTTTTTCCGACCGACCGAGGAGTATTCCGATCGCGTGCCACGCATCGAGAAGACTGAATCTCAACACTTCAGTCGGAACTGATCGGAGACTACGTCTACCACACGAGAGCGGAGGCACGATCGAACATCTTTGAGTACATCGAAATCTGGTACAACCGACAACGTCGACATTCCAGTCTCGGGTACTTAAATCACACGGAATTCGAAAGCAAATCCGTGCCAGTCGGATAGTCTTTACTCAGTGTCCGTTTTAACGGAGAAATGCCATAGTCGTATTGAGCGAAGCCCCCCGAATGTGTCGTGTTGAGCGAAGCCGAAACACCCATGCTAAATTCCGAATCCGCCGCACCCCACCTCACCTACCCAACTCCAATGTCCAAATAAGCCAGATGTAACTGTAGTCCTGACCGACAGCGAGGAACGAGCGAAAGCGGAAGGACCTGGCCATCCTTCGGCCCAATGAACAAGCTCACCCACACCACAGTCATTTCGA
>PLAD01000155.1 GCA_003134215.1 Armatimonadota bacterium | reverse complement strand
GACGATTCGCCGATAGGCCCAGAATGAGCCATATTCCTTGTTCGTCACTGTCTCGAACATCCGGTAGAGGACATCGCCGCGCGGGGGAGGATAGGCGTAGACCAGCGAATAAGAGCCCTCGGCCTTGTTGGCCACGTAGTCTTCGGGCATGGCGGGAAAATTCAACAGCGGTCCGCGAGTGCGCCGTAAATCGAAGCAGTATGTGAAGCTTTGAACCCATTCCGGATGTGCTTCAACCGGGGCATCGGGTTCGTCGTATTCATACCGAGGCTCCTGGCCGATGGTCCACGGCGCTCCGGCAAGAGGCAAGGCTTCGCCGGTTTCGGTGGCATCGAGGACGAAGCGTGCACCGATTCTAATCAATCTTCCCGTATCAAGATCGACCATATCGACATAACTGATATTGCCGTTTCCCGGATACCGGTGGATGTCCACCAACTGCTCTCGCATGAGTATGCGCCGAATGGCGCGCGGTCCTTCTAGCGGGGCAAGCTGTTCCTTAATTGCCTCTTCCCAGACGTTCGGCTCGCCGGAAATGAGACTGTTCCAGCAGTTTCCGATATTTTTCCAGCGGCCGGGAAGAGTATTCGGCTGGCGGGCGTAGTAAGAACGCACCATTTGGCGCAGTTCGCGGTAACGGCGGGTTCCCGGGCCGTCGACATCTTCGATATACTGGTTTTCGTCAGGGTCAGAGACCCCCTCCCCGGTCAATTGTAACCCGAGATGAGAGGTCGCCTCAGTTAAGAAAACACTGACGCCTTGTCTGGTCAGTGCTTCGGCGGCGGCGACGCCGCCGAGTCCGCCTCCAATAACCAGGACATCACACGTTGGCGAATCGTTGAGGCCTTTGGAGACGGTGACCAGGCGCAGTCGTTCGATATCGACAACAACAGGCGAGGGAGGCGCGGGAGCGGCGAACGTAATATCGCCGACAAGAAGCGGACCGGCAAGGCAAAGGATACGATAAACGCCAGTGAAGTTAAAGGACATAAAAGAAAACCTCGATCAGTGTTAGCCGACCGAGGTTCGAAGCAGTTCGGGATCAAAATCCCGAGGTACGCGCCAAAAGGCGGCGATTAGAGGCCTTTGTCGGACAGGAACTTGACAAGGTCGGCGACACGGGTGGAGTAGCCCCACTCGTTGTCGTACCAGGCCACAACCTTGACCAGATCGCCGAGCCCGATGGTGTCGATCGCTGAGTAGATCGAGGAATACTGGCTGCCCTTCAAGTCGGTAGAAACCAGCGGCTCTTCCGTGTACTGCATGATTCCGGCCAGAGGACCAGACTCTGCAGCGGCCTTGTGAGCGGCATTGATCTCTTCTACCGAAACCGTCTTGCTGAGCTGCGCTGTGAAGTCGACGACCGAGACGGTCGCGGTCGGGACGCGGAACGCCATGCCGGTGAATTTGCCCTTCAGTTCCGGAATGACGAGACCGACGGCCTTGGCTGCACCGGTGCTCGACGGGACGATGTTCTGAGCGGCAGCGCGAGCATCGCGAAGGTCCTTTGCGGCCGTGTCTACAGTCTTTTGTGAGTTGGTGTAGGCATGAACAGTCGTCAGGAGGCCTTTGACGATCCCAAAGTTATCGTTCAGGACTTTGGCGACTGGCGCAAGACCGTTGGTCGTGCAGCTAGCGTTGGAGACAACGTGGTGCTTCGACGGATCGTAGGCCTCGTTGTTAACACCGAGGACGATGGTCAGGTCTTCGTTTTTTGCCGGAGCGCTGATGATGACCTTCTTGACCGTACCGCCGAGGTGAGCGTTGGCCTTGGTTGCATCGGTGAAGAAGCCGGTGGACTCGATAACGATATCGACCCCGTCGTTTTCCCAGGGAATAGCGCCCGGGTCACGCTCGGCATAGACATTGATCTTCTTGCCATTGACGACAATGTCTTTGTCCTGGGAAACTGCGGTGCCTTTAAAGTTGCCGTAGTTTGAATCGTGCTGCAACAGAAACGCATTGGTCGTCGCATCGGTCAAATCGTTGATGGCGACGATCTCGATTTCGCCGGCATACTTTTCGCTGATCGTCCTGAATGAAAGTCGTCCAATACGGCCAAATCCGTTAATGCCAACTCGTATGGGCATGCTTATAGTCTCCTTCGTGTAATGTGTGCTTCTCGTAAAACTGTATTACGTTTATATAAAACAACGTAAAAGTCGGCAGTATATTACCATTGCGCTCATCCAAAGTCAAGGAGATATGCGGGGTATTGGGGCGTTCGGGTGGAAATACGCCGGATAGAGGAAGGGCTGGGCAACTTTGGTTTTGGTTGGCTATGGTTTGGCGAGCAAAATGTCCGATATTGTCCGGTTTTAATGATATGTTTGAGCTTGATCGCCCATTTTTCTTGCAACGGCAAATGTGTTTTAATGTGTCCAATTTTCAGGTGTTCAGTGAATGAATTCACTGGCTAGCAGCCAAGGGGGCATTTCTCTTCCGGAAATGTCCTGTTTATGCTCTTTTTTCAGATAGTTTTGAGCTCAAAATGGTCGTTTGCCTGCACGCCGCATCATCGTTGCTTTGGCATGCGCTGCTGGTTTTACATCGTCGAATATTATGGGGCTTAATTGCAGTGAACGTCAATATGTTGTTTGTTTCTGACGGCAAAGTTTTATGAGTGGAGTTGCTTTTGGATTGTGTTTGGTGCCTAATGGTTCAGTAGTCTCAGGATTTACGTAGTAGCCGAAATGGTCGTTGACCGCTCTCCCAAAATCTTCATTTGTCTTGCAAGTCGAATTCTGCCGATGGGACCCGACGTTCTAGCCCGATGCCGACTCAATGTCGTTAATCAGACTTTGCCAGGCATGAATGTCTATGTCAATCAACTCTAAAACGATCGCGGCCTCCGACATCATTATCTCTTTCATTTCGGCTGAAGGTGCGATGGCAAGCGTCCGCCACCCGCGGGCGGCAATTGCGGCACTTCTGTACTTATGGTCCGGCTTTAAGCCACAACATTCAGCACCGACCTCAATCCCGGACAAATAAGCGACTGTCGCTCAGAGCGTTCAGATTGGATTCCAATTAGTGTTCAGATTCCATGCCAATGCGCAGCTTCACCCAAGAAGTCGCTTAACTTCTGGGCCATTCCGCCGGATATGGCGTTGCCGAATCCGACGATGCCGTTTCCCGCATTATCAAGGCCGACAAAGCCTTCAGGGTCCATTTCGTCTGCGGGGTCATTGGTGGTGAAGTTGTCGAGGTTGATGCCGCCGCCGTAATCGGCGGGGTCCCGGTTGATGAACCGGCCGGTCGATGGGTCGTAGAAGCGATGGCCCATCAGGACCAGACATGTTGACGGCTCGGTCTGGTCGCCTTCCTGGGCCCCGAATCCATAGACGTAACCAGTGTTGGCCGAGTCTGTATATTTGCCAAATGCGGTGGACGCGCCGGTGACCGCTGGATGATAAGATAACCATCCAGCGGTTGTCAACAGTTACGGAAAAGTCACCTTGCAGGTTA
>PLAD01000230.1 GCA_003134215.1 Armatimonadota bacterium | reverse complement strand
ACGCGTCTCGCCGCAGCCTTTTTGCGAGACACAGTAGACGCTGCGCGACAGACCGCTTCCCATGTTATGGTTGCCTACAGCGCGGAAAACGGCGAAGCTGATCTAGCCGCGCTGCTGCCGGCCGATGTTCAGCTAATTCCGCAAAGCGAAGCCGACTTTGGAGAGCGCGTCATCCATGCCGTGGCTGTCGCGCTGAAAAAGTACCCGGGTCCAGTGATTGCAATTGGTACGGACAGCCCGACGATGCCGCTTAACGAGGTTCGTCGCGCAATCGACACTCTGTTCGCTGATCCGGCGCAGCTTGTGCTCGGGCCAACTCCCGACGGCGGCGTCTGGCTGATCGGCACACACTACCCGTTGTCTCGGGCATTGTTCGACGGTGTGGTTTGGGAAACCCCTACTGTATTCAAAGATATTGTGGCCAATACTCGCTGCCTAGCGGTCTACCTCACTACGGTTCGAGAGTGGTACGATGTGGGCACGGTTGACGACCTACGCCGGCTGGCCGGCGAGCTGCAGCTTGCAAAACAAGGTGAACCGAAGACCACAGAGACATGGAGGTGGATTGTCGATAATGTCGAAGCCCTCCGCCCGGCCTACGCAGCTTCAGGCGGGGGAAGACGGCAGTCTTAGTCGGAGTCCACATATAACCAAATAAAAGCCGATGAGCATCGCTCGTCGGCTTTTGTGTTTACTAAAGATACCTGCCCTGATTCCGACAATATGGGATATGTCGGGAAGCCTATTTGCCGAGCAAACCACAGAAACGGGGAACGCACGGGTATTCAAAAGGATCACGATACATTTTACCGTGCTCGTGAAGCTGCTTTACGATATCGATAAAGGCTGCCCGAAACCCTCCACGACAAGTTTCACGGCAGTTGTGACGAATATCAGCATGAGCGGTTTGGGACTCGAATCGGCGGAAGCGTTCGAGGTCGGGACGTATCTGCTGGTCAAAATTACTGTCGCATTAAAAACCTTCGAGCTTCCCGTCGTTGTTCGCCACTGTGCGGTGGTAAAACGGCCAGGTCGCAAGATTTACTCATGCGGCGTCCAATTAGTCAAATCACCGGCCTGTTCCGAATTCATTCCTGCTCTCGCCAAATATCTTATTGCGCGCGGCCTATTCCATTAAGTTTGAGCCTCCTCGAATCATCCAAGTGCGGTCCGGACGCGTTCGACGATCACATCTATCGATTTTCGGTTGATGGTAAGGGGCGGCGCAAAGCGGAAGGTATGATGCCGCGTTTCCTTGGTTAATAAACCAGCATTCAGAAAAGCCCGTGTCAGAGCAGTCGAATCGAGTTCCGGGGAAATTTCCAGGCCAATCAGGAGACCTCGGCCTCTTACTTCAGCTATACTGGGATGATGTAATTCTTTCAGTTTGCTTTTGAAGTATTCGCCGTGTACGCGGCTTCGTTCCGCGAGCTCAGACTCCTCCATTTCAGCCATGGCTGCCAGTCCAACAACGCATGCAAGCGGATTGCCGCCAAATGTGCTGCCGTGGTCGCCCGGCTGAAACACTTCCATAACATGGCGCTGCCCTGCAGTCGCAGCAATCGGGATAAGGCCGCCGCCGAGCGCCTTACCGAGACAGATCATGTCCGGTTCGGCATCCTCATACTGCCATGCAAATGTCTTCCCAGTACGTCCAAAGCCAGTTTGTATCTCATCCCAGATCAAGAGGACGTTTTGCTCTGTGCAAAGGGACCGAACGGCCGAAAGGAACCCATCGGCAGGTATCAGGATTCCCGCCTCTGCCTGGATCGGCTCCATCAATACCGCTGCAGTATTCTTGTTTATCGCGGATTTAAGGACATTTATATCGCCGAAGGGAACAGTAACAAAGCCCGGTGTGAAGGGGCCGAAATTCTTCCTGTAGGACTGCTCGCTGCTAAAGCCGACAATCGTTGTAGTTCGCCCATGAAAGTTGCCATCTGCAACAATAATTTCCGCGTGGTCCTCAGGAATTCCTTTCCTGGTGTATCCCCACTTACGGGCAAGTTTGATTGCTGTCTCAACCGCTTCTGCGCCGGAGTTCATCGGACAAGCCATGTCCATTCCGCTGAACCGGCTCAGACCCTCTAAAAAGAGTGCGAGCTCAGGAGTGTAGACGGCGCGACTGGTTAAAGCACTCAACGAAAGCTGCTCCTTCAACGAATTAACGATGAACGGCGCAAGATGTCCGTAGGCTACGGCGGAGTACGAACCAATACAGTCGACGTATTCCTTGCCGAACGAGTCGTAAACGTAGATACCGTCGGTCCTTACGATCGACACCGGCAGCGGATGATAGTTATGTGTTCCGTACCTATTGGTCAACTCTTCGGTCTGTACCTCACTTAGTTCGGAAATCGCCTGAGTGATGCCGCCTATGCGCAAGTTCTTCCAAAAATTTGCATTCGTCATTGGTTAATCAATTCCGCAATGGCAGGGCGCCAACAATTGGTCAGGTCGTGTTAAGCAGGCTGCAACGTCAGTGTCAGACATTTGGCCGAGCCTCCTGCCTTGACGAATTCAGACAGGTCGGTGCGATGGACGCGATACCCGCGCTCGGATAACGATGCCGCCAGATCGGTTGCGCCCAGGTTGATAATGACGTCCTTTCCGAGAACGACAGCGTTCGCGCCAAAATGGTCGGCGTCGGATTGACTGATTGCGATTGTTTCTACGGGCAGATCGTGCAACACGGCCATCGAAGCATCGTCAAACGCCTCGGGAAAGTAGATGAGTTCGTTGGGATTCAAAACAGCAAGACAGACATCCAGATGATAGTAACGTCCGTCGACGAGGCCAAGTGAAACAACGCGCCGGTTGACCGCCGCTGATAGTCCGGCGTGACTGGCACGAACCGTTCGCGGCCCAAAGCCGGCCAGCAGAATGTCCCCGAGGCGAAGAGCATCTCCCTCTCCTTCGAACGGTCCGACCGCAAGCTCCCTGGCCAAGTAACCGTGGGAATCGAACCACTCGCGAAAATAAGACGCCTCGAGGCGACGTTCTTCGTATTTGAATGTTGAAGGGATATAGAGGGAGCCTTCAACCAGACCGGCATTTGCAGTGAAGACCATGTCCGGAACATCTGGATGGGGTTCAACCAGTGAGACACGCGCACCGATTGTTTGTGTGATGATTCGGTACAGATCATCCCATTGCTTTTGAGCAAGAGACCGGTCGGGACGGATGCTGAGATGCATCCACGGATTGATCTCATAAGAGACATCGCAGTACGTCGGCGGACACATCAAAAGGTGCATGCTGCTCTACTTTCCCAGCGCGATAACACAATGAGCTTACCGCTAGATCATGCCTTATTTACGTACCAGTTAGCAAATTCATTTGCAGAAGGTCCTACAAATGCACTGTAATAATCTCCAGTGACTGAAGTCACCGGCTAGCAGCCCAACGGACAGATGTCGTTCGGGCATAAGAAAAAAATCACCCAATCTGTCATGTTGTCATTAGTCGACCGGCGGGAGGAACGACCACAGCGGAGAGATCTGCATTACTTATCCCCAGGCGCCTTATTGGCAGAGCGGAAATGTCCTGTTTTTGCTCTTTTTACAGGTAATTTTGAGCTTAAAATGGCCGTCGAACAGCAAAGGTTATGCGCAAGAATTTTAGAACATTT
>PLAD01000052.1 GCA_003134215.1 Armatimonadota bacterium | reverse complement strand
TGCTCTCAGCTAACGATGAACGCTACATGGAAAAAATTTGAAAGTGGCCAATTGGCCCGGTTCGGCCGCTGGGGCTCCACAAGAGATCCACTGGCGGGAGCGGACTTGTTTTTTGTGTGCCGCGCAGGACTTGTTCCATCGCGACTGTCTACGAGTGCATAGATTTGTCGCACGTTTAACTTCATCCTGTAGGCTAGCCTCCGAGTCGACAGTCTGGGGAGGAGAGTTTTATACCGCAAGTTGCTAGTAATTGCGACCCTCGCGACGGTTTTTGAAGATCGCGGATCGCTTGGCTGTCACCACCTTCAACGAGGTCATCAATGACACAGAGAGGCTGATGTGAAAAATTCTTGAGCGATCAGCGCAGGTCGGCAAAGCACCCTACGATCTGCTGGCAGACTGTGGCAGCCGAGAGTGAATCTAATAAATCTCAGGCACCCGGAACGTAACGCTCACGCTATATCGTCCGCCATGGTTTTCGGATTCAATCCAAAATTCCCTAATGCGCTTACCGAACAGCCGCGCGATAAATTTATTCAGGCTGTACTCCGTACTTTGCATATACGCCTCGTTAGCTTGCTTTCCCTCGACTAGATTCAGAAAATAGTGGATCGGCTTGAAGTTTTTCCGAAAGAACGTTCCCATTTTTCTGACTACGCCTGCGTTCCGCCCTATTGTAAAATGAAAAAAGCAAATGCCTCCTGGCCGCGCTTTTTCAACCATAGCATCCATCTCCGTGAAGCCCTGCGAAACTGGAATGTGTTGCAAGACAATATAACTGTGGACCAAATCAAATTGTTCCCGCACATCTCTTAAAGAAGAAACAAAGTCCACATTCCTCACCCCGAATTTCTCGCAGTTTAGTTGCGCCTCCCTAACCATGGAGGGCGCAACGTCGACGCCTGTAACGTATTCGAACCTGCCCGCAAATGGAATTACCAGACGGCCCACGCCACAGCCAAAATCCAGGCAATTTTTCGTCCGTAGACCGCCAAAGTGCGCCTCGACTGTACGCGCTACGTGATCTACGTGAGCCGCGCCACTGGAAAAGAAATTCTTTATTCGCTCGTCCGAGAGATTGCCTTTCCGATATTCATCTCCGGACAGGACGCCGTAATAGGGATCGTTCGAACCAAACCATTCCCACGAGCTTTTTGAATCATCCCCAAGCCACGCCCATAATGAAAACCTCATTTAAATCTCCAAAGAATTCACTGACTTAGTTCTTCGTTTCGATTCTCAAACATCTCAAGCGATTCTCTACATTAAGAGTCTTGAAGCGATTATTAAGAACGCTGCTCATGCGACGCGATGATACTTGATCGCTGCATAAAAGCAGGTTCAAAGTGATTTCGTGTGCAAATGCACCCGCTTTCGCACACAGGGCTGTTCGCTGTATCGGCTCTAAGAGTCAGTTTGCCATCGCGACGGAGAGCCCTATCGGGCTCTTTTTGCTATACTAAAGAAAATGGTGCGTCGTGACGTAATGGTCTTTCTCCACACCCTGGCGAGATATTGTCATGATTTGCTGGGTTTCTTCAACGGGTGCAAGTTCCGTTACGGTAAGCATCGGTGCGCCGGATAGCCGGCGCCAGGCAGTGTCGGGAGACGTCTTTGTCCGAGTTGGGTATTACACGCCCGTGAGATGGCGAAAGCCATGCAACGGGGAGCGAACACGCGGGTCGCAGCTTAAAGTAACGCCTGCAGCCTCTATGCAGTTACAACTTGGCGGCCGAGCCGACAATGTTGTCACCGACAATCTCCGGCCTAGCAAGCACTTGCCAGACGCGGCGCTCCGCGTGTTGAGTGCGTGCTCTCAAAATCGTATTGCTTAAATGTTCCTGGTCGTCGCAGCTTTCATCATTGCCTCTGCGGTTTGCTATTTGTTTCTGCGCCGCGCCGTGTCCAATTTTGGCGATCCGTTGATATTTGTAGATATGGCGATTCCCTTCAGTGCCGCGCTATTGACTTTTCTTTGCATTTCGAATCTCGTTTCATGGGACAAGCTAGGTTTGTTCACTTTGGTCACCGTGGTCTTTTTCGTCGGCGGTCGCATTGCAACTGCATTCTTTTCGCGAGAGGAATTTCGGCAAGCCCTTGAGCGCACCGTGTCGCGGCTAAGCCGACCTGAAATTTACTGCATTTTGATCGTATCCACCGGCATCACGCTGGTGCTTTCACATTTCGCCATCGAGACGGGCGGGCAGGGCGACAACCGTCAAGAGTTCAATCGCGCCTTTCGCCCAATAGTGACGCTGAACGGAGGATTTTCGCTGTTCTCACTGTTGGCCCTGCTGTCGCCGAAACTCTCGAAAAAGGAAGTTTTCATTTGGTTCATTCTGCAGACCGTTCCGTCGATAGCGTTTTCCGGAAAGAGCATTCTACTACCTGTGTTTTTTTGGTTCGGGTTGAAGTTTTTTGTAAACAAGAAACGCGCAAGTCTTGCGACGATCGCAATATTGATTCTTGGCCTGTTTTTGGGCGTTGGAATGATGGGACTCATCGCCTACGGCGCCTCCGAATCCGCTGACATCTTTCTCCTGATTGCGGGTCGGTTATGGCTGGCCGGAGATGTTTACATCTATGCGTATCAAAGAAACGGACTGGAGATGGCGCAAGGCGATTACCATGTATCATTCCTTGCCTACATGTTGCATCCGATCACGGCCCTGGTCGGTATTCGTGGATATGATCGACCGCTCGGAGCAATGCTGGCGTCAGAAACGCTGCACACGCCCGTGCTGACGGGACCGAATCCGCACTTGCCAGTGCTGCTCGATTTTTTTTTCCCCGGGCAGTTTCTTGCTATCGTCCTAATTTCACTGATTATTGGATTCATGGTTATCGGGATAAGGGCATTCGGAATCTATCTCGCAAAATCGCGGAGCCGATACCTTGCGCTGGGTGGAGTTGCTGCGGCAGTTTACTGCCCGGCGTTTGGGTTTAACGATACTTCGCTATCGCTTATCACGCTGATTGGCATCTTGGCAGCAACAAGCTGCTGCGTTGTTCTCGAAATGCTCTTCCCTCGCAGGCTGCAACGGGCGAGCGCCGTTCGCGCAAGTCCAATGCTTGGCGATTAGGGTTCAGCGTCGATGCGAGTGATGACAACCCGGCCGAGCAGATTAATTCGTGTCTGAACCAACTCGACGTCGATGTGCGCTTGTTTCGATATCTGGCATGAACAAAACCAGCGCCGAGTGTGTATTACCTTGGCATCTTGTCGTACTGCCGATAGTCGTGTGCGGTGACGGCCCTCTGGCGCGATGGGCGTGAGAAAGTGCTGNNTTACAGATTCGGATTTTCTGTTCGAAGGCGAGGGTAAAGGCTGCACTTACTTGCTCGGCGGCTATTGGTTGGCTATAAACCGAGGTCAGACCAAGAGCGGAAACTGGGGTTAGTTGCTACAATGCCGAGCAATCGACAGATTACCGCTAGCTTTAAAAGTGATCGCTGTAGGCAAGTTTATGGAGTTTCGATTGATAGCTGGGCGTCGAATCCTTCCATTATAGAGGGCAAACGGCTAATCGTATGAGAAAGGTCCTTATCACCGGCGGTGCCGGGTTCGTGGGACGCCATTTTGTCAAGCATTTTTTGGACAAAGGTGACCATGTAGTCTGTGTCGACAGTATTGTTCCTCTAACCGGCGGGATAGATCCTGGCGTCGGCTGGCCTCTTTATTCATATCTCGACTACGGCAATTTCATTTTTATCAAAGCAGACTGCCGCGATTACTTTAATTCGACTTCCGATTCAGACTTCGATCTCGCGCTCCATCTGGCTGCCGTGGTAGGCGGTCGCGAAATGATTGAAAACAATCCGCTCGCCGTCGCTGAAGATCTCGCCATCGACAGCATGTATTGGTCATGGGCGGCCCGCACGAGGCCGGCAAAAACGATTTGCTTCAGTTCGAGCGCCGCCTATCCCATCGACTATCAAAGGCAGGAAGGCTATCGCTTACTCGTCGAAGACATGATTTCCTTCAGCTCTTCATTGGGTATGCCTGACATGAGTTATGGTTGGGCAAAATTGACGAACGAATACCTGGGCAGGCTCGCTTTCGAAAAGTATGGTCTCAAGTCCGTGACTTATCGCCCATTTTCCGGCTACGGAGAGGACCAGGATAGCGCATACCCATTTGCCAGCATTTGCCGGAGAGT
>PLAD01000070.1 GCA_003134215.1 Armatimonadota bacterium | reverse complement strand
TGTACTCATCAGGGTGAACGGGGGCGGAGTATTGGCTGCGAAGAGCGATGAGACTGGTATGAATGAAAGACCCGCGATCAACGCAAGGCCGGACAACGAACGACAGTAAGCAAAGTTCATAACTAACCCCACCCCATTTATTTCTCGTAGAATTGTAACACGTATGCGCATAAAGTGGACAGGGCGGACCACGGCTGTATTCAGGTAAACTACCGCAATGAATATTTCTGGCAAGAAGTGCCTCGTCATCGGCGCTTCCTCGGGCATCGGAGCCGAACTTTCTCGGCAGCTCGCAAGTCATGGCTGCCCTGTCGCACTGGTTTCCCGTCGCGAAGATCAACTCAATTCCCTCGCAGATGATATCAACCGCATTGCTGGACGAAATCTGGCAAGGGTATACCCGGCGGATGTGACCGACTATGCTGCTGCTCCGAAGATTTTGCAGCAAGTAATCGGCGAACTCGGCGGCCTCGATGTAGTTGTGTATTCGTCAGGCACTATGCCCAAAGTCGGCGCAGACGAATATAACACTGAGAAGGACATCGGCATGGTCGAAGTCAACCTGCTCGGTGCAATCGCCTGGCTCAACCCCGTGGCGGAACGGTTCGCTAAGACCAAGAGCGGAGTGATTGTAGGGATCGGCTCGGTGGCCGGAGATCGCGGCCGGCGCGGAATGCCGGTTTACAATACGACGAAAGCTGCGCTTGAGACGTATCTCGAAGCCCTGCGCAATAGACTGGGCCAATACGGTGTTCAAGTGACCACGATTAAGCCAGGCTTTATTCGCACCCCAATGACCGAGGGCTTATCGATACCACTGCCTGCCGGAACCCCTGAAAAGACTGCCGCAGATATCATAGCCGCGATCGAATCGGGCGCCGGAGTTACATACACTCCCGGTTTTTGGAGATACGTGATGACGCTAATCAAGCTGCTGCCTTCACCGGTAATGCAGAAGCTGAGTTTTTAAATCCATGGCTGGAACGAACCACTACGCACTTACTCCGGATAGGCAGGAACGTGTCGATTCCTGGGGCATGAATCGCGCAACTCTGAGTTATGTCTATCGGCCGACGACGGCCGAGCAGGTCGTGGAGGCCTTCGCTCTCGCGCGGAGCAGCGGCAAGACGGCCGCGCTTCGCGGAACCGGCTGCAGCTATGGGGATGCATCGCTGAACAATGAGGGAATCGTCATCGACCTCACTCGCATGAACCGTATACTCGACTGGAACCCGCAGACCGGGCTAATCACGGTCCAGCCGGGTGTGACGATCCGGCAGCTCTGGCAGTACATTATCGAGGACGGCTGGTGGCCGCCGGTAGTGTCCGGAACGATGTTCGTCACGCTCGGCGGCGCAGCGGGAATGAATATCCACGGCAAGAACAACTTCAAGGCCGGCCCGATTGGAAATCATATCACCGAGTTTGAGATTGTAACACCGGGCGGAGACGTTAAGGTCTGCTCGCGCAACGAGAACTCGGAGCTTTTTCATGCGGCGATCGGTGGATTCGGAATGCTGGGAGTCTTTACTCGCCTGACGGTTCAGATGAAGAAGATCTACTCAGGACAGCTCAAGGTGGATGCGTTTGCAACGAAATCGTTCGCCGATATTATCGAGAAATTCAGCGAACGGATCGACGGAGCCGATTATCTGGTGGGCTGGATCGATTGTTTTGCAACGGGCTCAGAGCTCGGGCGCGGCCAGGTGCATCAGGCGAATTACCTGACACCGGAAGACGACCCGGACCCGGCGCAGGGCCTGCGAGTAGCGAACCAGGAGCTCCCGGACACACTGATGGGTATCTTTCCGAAGTCACTGATGTGGAGGATACTTCAGCCGTTCAACAATAACCTCGGTATGAAGGCTGTTAACCTCGCGAAGTACACGCAGAGCGCGACAATCGGCAATAACGAGACGGTTAACCAGTCGCATGCGCAGTTTGCCTTTTTGCTGGACTATGTACCGAACTGGAAGTTCGCCTATAAGCCGGGTGGATTGGTACAGTTTCAGAGCTTTGTGCCGTACGACGCCGCCGAGCATGTCTTCTCGGAACAGCTTCGCCTGAGCCACAAGTTCGGGATTATCCCTTATTTAGGCGTCTTCAAACGACACCGCCCGGACGACTTCCTGATGACGCATGCGGTGGATGGTTTTTCGTTCGCACTGGACTACCCGTGGACGGAAAGTAACAAAGACGGAGTGCGTACGCTGGCGCAGGTAATGACAAGAATCGTCCTCGATGCCGGCGGCCGTCACTACTTCGCAAAAGACAGTCTCCTCACCGCGTGCGCAGCCCAGGAATATCTCGGCAGCGAGGCAATTTCAAAGTTCAAAGCTCTGAAGTCAAAATATGACCCAAATCATATTCTGCAAAGCGATCTTTCACGAAGATTGTTCGGAGCGTTTTCCTGATCCGAAATCACCACGGCGCCGTCGGGTCTGGGACCCAGTCATAGCCGCCGCTCCAGTTGGCGAAGGAAAGTGTGTCTCTGGTTTGCTGGGATTGGAGTATATATTCGGCGACGGCTATTGCGGAGCGATCGCGGATTTGGTCGTCGGTGATCTGCTCGGCAAGCTCAAAAGCGCGGGCCGGATCGATTGCTGCCATTGCG
>PLAD01000132.1 GCA_003134215.1 Armatimonadota bacterium | reverse complement strand
TAGCGTTACCTGGGAATCCAATATCGCGAATGCCCGGCATTACAGCAATTTTTTGGCTCCTACCTGTCTTCATGACGGCCCTTATATGGCGCTCTACGAATGCTACGAACTTTTTGCGGCGTACCATGAATACCTCAGTTTGGGCAAGACGCATGTTCCGCACGAGGTTCGTTTGCTTCTTTCGGAGTACATCAAATATGCGCCGACGAGGGCCTGGTACTACTATCCGCAGAACCTTCCCAAGGAAGCCATCGCAACCAAAGTACGTAATGGAGGGGTTGACCGTAATCTCGCTTTTCCACTGGAAGACCTCTATGCCGACGGTCAGCCGGCGGGTCAGGTCGGTCAGGAAATCTACGGATGCGGCGCAGCGTTTTCCCTGGTAACGCGCAGCTACCATGTGCTTCGGAAATCGCCCTGGTTTCTCTACTGCGAGTACCCGATTTTCGATCTCCAAGAATTGGACGAGGCTCGCCTGGCTTTTCGTGTTCGGGGGGTGGAAGGATTTTACTGCAAGGCCAGGCTCATCTCAGCCAATCGCGCCAAACTTCCTATAATCGTCGTTTGCAGCGGAGAAGGAATCAACCTGCATGTCCATCTCACCGAAGAAGGACACTACGAGTTCACTGTTCCTGCGGCCGGTTCTGTTGAAATTCGATGGGCGAACTAATGTCGCTGACATTCAGAGTACGACCGTGATCAACAAAGCAATATCGTCCCGCAATGCTTCGATCCCGCCGGCATGCTGCTCGACGCCTGCTAATACGTGGCGCAGGATCGTATCGGCATCTGTCGACGAATCGTTCGTTCCCTTAGTGCGGCATTGTGATATGGCCTCACGCAGTAATTCGGCAACACCCTCAACTCCCAGCAGTTCACGACGATTAGGTCCGGCTTCGGTAAATCCGTCAGTAAAGAGAGCAAGTACATCCCCACCCTCCAGTGCGACCATACCGCTTGTGAACGGATCTAACGTAGGGACGCCGATGATCGGCCCGTTGGGGACAAGTTGTTCGATTTCTCCGGATGCTCGACGCCACACTAAGCCCGGCTCCTGCCCGCAGTTCGAATAGGTCAAAACTCTGGCTGCCGCATCAAAGCAGCCTACGAACAGCGTCGCGAATCCGTCGATATAGTTCTGTTCTATGAGAACGTTGTTCAACTGGGAAACTGCATCCGAAATTCCATCGTAAGCGTAGATCGCGAAACGCAGCATGTTGCGAATGGCGGCCACCTGACTTGCTGCCCGCAGTCCTTTTCCAGAGACATCTCCGACAACGAGCGTTGTCATGTTTTCGCCGCTGCCGAAACAATCGGTGAAGTCTCCGCCCACCTCCGCTTCTTGAAGAGCGGCCCGATAAAAGCTGCTCAGCACAAGGCCGTTCACTTGTGTGGGGAGTTCGGGCACGATCGCTTTTTGGAGCTGTTCAGCGATGTTATGGTCGCGCTGCTGCACCGCGAGCAGGGCGCGGTTTTTGCGAACTAGTTCGACTGTAAACCATGTCCGCTCGACCACTGTCTGTATCAGCTCTATCTCTTCAGCCTGCCATTGCCTTGGGGTAAGGCTGTGTACGGCAATTGCGGAAACGAGTCGAGCGCTATGGACGAGTGGAACGGTGACATGTGCAATTGCGTTGATTGCTTCGTAAGCCCCAACGGATCCTGGAGGGACGCGCACGTCGTCTGCTCGGACATCCGCGACTGCTACCGGTCTCCCGGCGCTGAACTCGCCGACGAGATACTCACCAAAATCCCTCAGTCGAAGTACGCCCTTAATTGACGATACTCCGGGAGCGCAGTAGTCCTTGTGGATAGTCGACGTGTCTGCCACAAAATCTATATCCGCATAGGCGCACCGCGCTGCCTTCAGGAATATTCCAAGGGATGTGACCGCGTCCTCGATCACATCATCCGGATCGGTCATTTGACTTGCTCTATCGGCGAGCATGCTGAGAAACTGTACGCGTTCTTCTTGATTGTGACGACTCGTGATGTCGCGGTAGACCATGTGTATACCGCCATTGACATCGTCAGGATAGGCGTTGACCTCAAGCCAGACGTCATCCCGGCCCTCCGCCTGCCAACGGCGGACATAGGCGCGTGGCTCCCGCTCATTCATCACAGCGCGGAGATTTTCTTCGACCGAACTTCCCAGCAGTCTGGGCCACTCATCCCACATCCGTTTTCCAACTAAGTCGGTTGCACGCTTCAAGTTAATGCGGCCGGCCTCGGCGTTGGCATAGGTGATGACGTAATTCTGGTCGACCGTCATAAACGCGTCTTGCACTGCGTCCAGCGCAGATGCCGCTGTTAGCGCGTAATCGACAGCTTGCCGGCGTTCATCCTCCAGTCGTTTCGTTTCGGTGATATCGCGCCAATAGACTAGAAGTCCGTCGACGTCCAAATTTTCGAACCTTTCGACCGGGACTGCTCGCGCCTCGCGCCACTCGCCCGTGCGGCTTGCAGAGGGAATTCGCGAAATGGTGATCTTTCGCTCAACCATGGCGTCGCGAATCGGCTGGAACGACGGCGAGCTGTCGGCGCCCGGCCAGAGCTCATCGATTGTTTTTCCAAGGATTTCGTCTCGGTTTAGGCCGGTCATTCGCTCTGTCGCGGCGTTGACATAGACAAATCGCCAGGTTGCGTCGTACAGAGTAACAGCGTCAATATCACTGTCGAGGATAAAGGACAGATCACGCTGATTCCCGAGATTTGACTCTTCCTGCCCGTCTTGCGATGAATTACACATAAGTAAGAAAATCTAAGTGTGGTGTAAGAAACCTGCGGCAATGGCCGACCATCTCCCGGAAAATCCATTCTACCTTGGTGGTTGGCACGGTTTCAGACCCATATTTCCTTGACAAATCGGAAGCAGCGTCGTTATACTCACACTAGTCCAATCCTACACGAAGACGCATTTGCGCCTGGAGTTATTTTTATGTCCAACACAGCCATCACTGTCGCTAGCGGCGACGGAATTGGTCCCGAAATTATGGATGCAACGCTGCACATTTTGAAGGCTGCAGGCGCACGCATCGATATAGAAACCATCGAAATCGGAGAGAAGGTCTATCTCGCCGGCAACACTGCCGGTATTCCCCCCGAAGCCTGGGAAAAGCTGCGCCGCACAAAGGTGTTTCTGAAAGCCCCAATCACCACACCGCAAGGCGGAGGCTTCAAGAGCCTTAATGTCGCGACAAGAAAGACCCTTGGACTCTACGCGAACGTTCGACCCTGTGTCTCCTATGCACCTTTCGTCGACACCAAGCATCCGGTCATGAACGTCGTAATTGTCCGTGAGAATGAAGAAGACCTGTACGCCGGGATCGAATATCAGCAGACGGATGAAGTGGTGACGGCAATCAAACTGATCACCCGCCCCGGCTCCGAGAAGATCGTCCGGTATGCATTCGAGTATGCCCGGGCCAACGGTCGAAAAAAAGTCACCTGTTTTACTAAAGACAACATTATGAAATTGACTGATGGTCTATTTCATAAAATGTTCGAACAAGTAGCTGTCGAATACCCCGATATTGTCAACGAGCACTGGATTGTCGATATCGGCGCAGCTAAGTTGGCCGACACGCCGGAAAATTTCGATGTCGTCGTTCTGCCGAACCTCTACGGCGATATTTTGTCCGATGTCGCTGCGCAGATTGCCGGTTCGGTCGGCCTTGCCGGCTCGTCGAATATCGGCGACCAGTGCGCGATGTTCGAAGCCATTCATGGCTCTGCACCGCGCCGTGCCGGCCAGAACCTTGCGAACCCGTCCGGCCTGCTTCTTGGCGCAGTCCTGATGCTGGTCCACATCAACCAGCCGGACGTCGCTGAACTTGTCCACAACGCGTGGCTGACCACAATCGAGCAGGGCATTCACACCTACGATATCTATAAGGAAGGCGTCAGCCGCGAAAAGGTCGGAACCAAGGAGTTCGCGCAAGCAGTCGCCGCGCGTGTTGGGCAGTCGCCGCAGACATTGGCGCCGGTCAAATACAACGCCTTCGCCGGAGGAAGTAAGAGCCTGGTAACTCCCGTTGCACCGGCGCTCAAAGAGACGGTCGGGGTCGATGTTTTCATCGATTGGCCGACCAAAGACGCTAAAAAACTGGGTGACACGATCAAGGAATTGGCTGGCTCCAAGCTTTCGCTGAGCCGTGTCAGCAACCGCGGCCTCGATGTGTGGCCGACTTCCTTCCCTGAGTCGTTCCTTGTTGACCAGTTCCGCGCTCGGTTCCTGTCCAACGACTACGCCGCGCTTTCCGGACAGGATGTTGTCGATCTGCAGGGGCGTATCGTCGCCGCAGGTTTCAACATTACCAAGACCGAGAACCTGGTGACTTTCGACGGAACTCCGGGCTACTCGGAAGCGACGAAGAAGTAATACGTTGTCTACTGTCGAGCACGGTGTCGACCTGCATACGCATTCTCTAGCTTCGGACGGGACTTACAGCCCGTCCGAGTTGGTTTATAAGGCTGCTTCGCTCGATCTGTCGGCCATCGCGCTGACTGACCACGATACGATAGCCGGGCTCGATGAGGCAGTCGAAGCCGCCTCATCGGCAGGCATCGAGCTTATTCCTGGCGTCGAACTCTCTATCGAAGACGGCGAAGACAGACGTTTTCACCTGTTGTCGTACTTTTTCGACCGTAAAAATCCTCAACTAACAAGGGTTTTGGAGAATGTTCGACTCTGGCGTTCGGATCGCAACTCTCTCATCCTTGAGCGAGCAAAGAAAGAGGGGATCGATCTAACGCTCGAGGATGTTCAAAATGAAGCTGGACCGGATTCGGATGTGCTGGGAAGACCGCATTTCGCTAGAGCACTGGTGAAAAAGGGCCTGGCATCGTCCATTCNNCGAGTCTGTCGCCTCAGGCGGCTGCCGATCTTCTGCACGGCGCAGGTGGAATTACGGTCATTGCACATCCCGGACTCATCCGATGGACCGAGCTTGCTGGCCTCGCGTCCTATATCACCGACCTGAAAGCCGCGGGTGTCTTGGACGGTATCGAGTGTTACTACTTCCGATATAACGAAAACCAGACACAGTTTTTCCTGAATCTAGCGTCGCAGCTAGACATGCTTGTCAGCGGCGGTTCAGACTTCCACGGCGGCAACAAACCTGATGTGCCGCTCGGAAATGTCTACGCCGGCGGCCCGCTGCCGTCGGCTATTCTTGATCCTCTTCGTGAAGCTTCTTTATCGCTTCAATCGCGTTCAGTCGGTTCTTAATCGCTATCTCGCGACCGTTCTCAGTTGGCTCGTAGTATTTTTGTGTCTGAACGCCCTCCGGCATATATTGCTGCGGGACATAGCTGCCAGGATAGTCATGCGGGTACCGATAACCGTCCTGTGTGGAAGCTTCCGTTTTGTCGCGCGCAGTCGCTGTCCGCGGGTCACGTAGATACTTTGGTATCGGCCGAGACTGCTGTGCTTCGACATCTGCCATTGCTCGTTTGAGGCCGATATAAGAGGCGTTGCTCTTGGGTGCGGCGGCGAGATAGGTTACTGCCTGAGCCAGGTTGATCTGAGCCTCCGGCAGGCCGACGAACTCAACGGCATGCGCCGCGGCATTGGCCACGGTAAGCGCCATTGGATCGGCATTTCCGACATCTTCCGAAGCTAGTATCACCAGTCGCCTTGCGATGAAACGCGCATCTTCTCCTGCGGTCAGCATCTTCGCAAGATAGTAAAGGGCAGCATCGGGATCGGTGCCGCGGACACTTTTGATAAAAGCTGAGATGGTGTCGTAGTGGTTATCGCCGGTCTTATCGTAGAGCAGCACCCTGCGCTGAAGCGCTTCTTCCGCGAGGGCTGCCGTGACAATCCGTTTTGCGTCCTTTTTTCTGTTCTCCGGCCGAGCAATCAGGGCGGCCGCCTCAAGTGCGTTCAGCGCGGTTCGCGCGTCACCCTCCGATTTATCGATGAGATGCCTGCGCGCTTCCGGCTGCAGTTCAATGCTCATTATGCCGAGGCCGCGTTCCGTATCTACAAGGGCTCTGTCGAGCACCATTCCGATATTGTCATCCGCCAGACGGTGGAAAGTAAAGACACGGGCTCGTGACAGCAGCGGCGCATTTACCTCGAAATAGGGGTTCTCCGTAGTAGCGCCGATAAGAGTGAATGTTCCGTTTTCGACATGCGGCAGCAGCGCGTCCTGTTGGGATTTATTAAACCGGTGGATTTCATCGACGAAGAGTACTGTCTTCTTGCCGTAGAGCTTTCGACGCTGGGCGGCTGCCTCGATGGCTTTTCGCAGTTCCGGAACACCGCCGGTCACTGCTGAGAAGTTTTCGAAGTGCGCTAATGTCGTGTTGGCGATAATGCCCGCGAGCGTGCTTTTCCCGGCGCCCGGAGGTCCGTAGAAGATGACCGAAGTGAGAGCATCCTCTTCGATCGCGCGGCGCAAAAGCGAGCCTGGTCCGAGAATTTGCTCCTGGCCCACGAACTCATCAAGCGTTGTTGGACGCATGCGCGCCGCGAGAGGAGTGTGCGGCGCTGAACGTACATCCCGCGGGCCTTCATCGAAAAGGTCCATCATGGACAGATTTTACACTTAATTGCTGTTAATTAAGCAGAACACCCACGGTCGGCTTCCACGGTGCGTGAGAGGTCGACGGACTGCGGCTCAAGACTCCCGGGTTTACGGCTGGCCGGCGTTGGCATTATAGATCCGCTGCTGGCGCAGATCGGCTTCTTCTTCAGCGATGAGCTTCTTGAGCGCGCCGGCATGTTGAACGCCTGTGTAGAGCTGATAGATGATGTATGCATGGACAGCAATGCTGATCCAATCCTTGTCCAGCAGAAGAATGAGACCGTCGAGACCATAGAGGACCATGCCGACGGTATAAACGGGAATGTTCCCTGATCTGGCAAACCATCCGAACCCAGCAAATACAGCGGCCATTAGCACGGAGAAGCCCAGCGCCGCGATCTTGCTTGCCAGCAGGTAGTTTGCAAAGTGGACGACACCCAGTGAGACCGCAAAGCCGAAACCCGATTTGGTGTACAACGTAAGGAACGTGTTCACTAATGTCATTCCGGCGATACAGAGGAACCAGCTGGCGCAGCGTTCTTGAGCGTTTAGCAGAGCTTGCTTTCGATCATCGAAATCGTTCATATGAGCATCCTTGTCTTGTCGGTGCAATAGCTACATCCAGCAATACTTTAGATGGAGGATCGTGCGGAGACGTAATAACGCGTGGAGCGCCGGTGAAATATTACCCCGCCTGTGCCGTGTGCCGAACACGCTTTTGAACCCGTAGAAAACGGGCGGGTGGCCGCCGATTCGTCTCGCGATTCCTCGATAAACAAGGCTGCCACTAAACGAACCTATAGCAGTCCCCATGAACGTCTGATCGTTGGCTCAAAACGATTGTTGACATCACGCATACACTGCAGGGTTGACTAGATTCTAACATAGCGCCACCGGCGTGTCAAGAATAGTTTTGCAATTGTTGCTCGCCGCAGTGCTCAGGACGACGCCCGTTCGCTCTGGTGCTGATTGGCGTAGACGACTATTGCGTTTGTTAGCCAGCGGCCGGGGCGGGCCATCATGTTTCCGTCACAGTAGAAGCCGGTGGATGTACCGGCGTCCAGGTTCATCGCCTGTTTGCAGCCTTCGGCGCGCATGATTTTTGCAAGTCTGCCAAGATAGATCGGCTTCTGGGTCATGACGAATACCAGCTTATTGCCGGCAGTGATTCCGACACCGATTCTTGAGTTGGGTGCCAGCATATGGCGATCGTGGAACCGCTCGCTGGCCGGGTCGAGCACTATCTGGCCGCCGTCGAGGAGGCGTGGTCCGCAGGCGACAACGAACTGATATTGCGACCAGTCATGATGGTGTCCCCAGGGAACTGTGATCATGTCGGCGTGATTGTCGCGGGTGATGCAGAGCGCTGTACCCATGCCGCCGAAATAGGCGAGGGCGCCGTTAATAACGATATCGCCGACTGGGCGCAAGTTGTCCAGGCTGAAAAATGTTCCTGTTACAGCGACATCCGGCTGACTGCGTCGAATCATTCGGGAGAACGGCTCTGCAGATCCGATACCGTCCTGGGAGAGTAATGCGCTTACCTTCACTGATGGGTCATTGAGGTCAACGGAAATCAGTCGAATGGGCACGGATGTGACATAGGCCTGCCAGGCGCGAATAGACGGCGAGGCGATGGTCCCATTAAGCTCTGCGAGGGCCTGCCGACGATTTGTTTGTATCCGCGCAAGGTGACGGCGGTACTCCGCCACACGCTCGGCATGTCGTTGTTTCTCTTCATTTTCCGCCAGATAGAGCCGATGCAGGTGTTCCTTCTCTTCTACTCTTTGCTGATGCTGCGCTTCAATCGCCATCAAGCGAAGATTGTGTTCGTGACGAAGCCTTTCGGCGCGAATCAGATGCGCGGGCGGGGTATCGGCGATGTCACCTCGATGGGTGATTCCGCGACGTCGTTCTTGTCGTTCGGTGCGCTCCGCCGATAACATGCGGTTGTGCCTGGAAAGGTGCAGTGAAGGTGTCTGCTCGCTGATTTCGCGATGATGTTTGTGGCGTTCCGCCAGAGCCGCCTGCTGGGTTCCCGCGGCTAATGCGAGCCCGCAGAGGGCCACGGATACGAGAAGGCTTATTCGTCTTGAGGTGTCCATGTATGTTCCAGGTCTGGTAAAGCTGTCAGAAATGCGGTATATGTCCACTATAACACGAACCATTACTAATTTATCACAATAATTCGGAGTAGTCGACAATAAAGCGTACGCTAGACTATGAAGAACCTTGCTCTCACTGCACCAAAATGATGCCGGACAGTTGATACGCCGGAGGCAGGTAGTTCGGAGGCGGGTACAATCGAATATTTGCTGGATTTTGATTAATCGTCATGAACACCCTGACGCCTACACTTACACTTGTCGTCGATCGACGGCTCTATAGGACTATCAGCGACAAGGAACCGCTTTCGCTAGTCGAAGCGGCAATCGCGGGCGGGGTGACCCAAGTGCAGTTGCGCAGCACGCCCAAAGACTCGGAAAGCGATCTTGGCTTGTTTGCAATCGCTCTGCGAATCCGTGAGATGACCGACGGCATCGTGCCGTTCGTGGTGACAGGCGACCTGGAGCTTGCCGAAAAGTGCTACGCCGATGGGGTCCTTCTGACGGAGAAAAGTTACAGACCGGAGGCGGCAAGGCGATACCTTCGAGGACCGCAGCCTCTAGTCGGCTGCTATGTGCAGTCCGTAACCGGTGCATCGCGCGCCGAACGGGGCGGCGCCGATTATGTCCAGGTGGGACCGATCTTCGGAGAAAAGAACGGTGTATCCGAGACCGGCGACTTGAATCTCATTCGAAAAGTGAAGGATGCGATCCTGCTTCCCGTTGTTGCTTTCGGGGGAATCAACAGCCGCGATCGGGCGACAGCGGCAATCAATGCTGGCGCGGACGGTGTCGCGGTAACATCGGCAATTCTCGCGGCGAAGCATCCCAAGTCCGCAGCGGAAGAATTTCGGTCCCTACTGACTAATTAGCCAGCCCGTTCAGAGTTTAGATGATCTGGCATCGTGGGTAACTGACTGTAACCAACGTCGGTGCTTCAGCGACGCCTTGTGAGTCAGCGATAGCAGAGGAGGCTTTCAGAGATGTCCGAACCCAAACTAGATGCACACGGAAGCGGTACGGTGCGCGCTCTTTTCGAGGAGAACACCAACGAAGTAAAAACCGTGGGGGATATCGTCGACAAGCACGCCGGTGATTCGATCGTTCTGACACAACCCAATCGCGGCAACCGCGGCGCGGACGACGGTGAGATAGATTTTGAAGAGAATGCGCTTCCGTCCGATCCTTCAGAGCAATGGGAATCGATCGACGACAGCTTCACTGGTGAAGATGTCGAGGACGAAGAGGGGATTGGGGAGACGGACATCACCGGCACAGCGGCAGGAATCGCTCGAGGGTTTGGCAGTCATCTTCCGCTGGACCTTGGCGCCGACGGTTTCCAGATAGAAGAAATTCCAGATAAAATTATCGGTGTCGTATCGTCGAGGCGGAAGGATGAGGAACTGGACGACTACGACGACGATGACGACGAGAATGGGAAGTTCGACTCGGGAGATCTTTTAGATGTCGAGCAGCCCGGCGATAATTCCGTTCCGACCGACGAGACCTCGAAAGCCGAGAAACGGCCGTCGACCTTCGATGAGCAGATCGATAGTTCGTACAACTGATCCGTTACCGCTGACCTGAAGCTTTAGAATCCTCATCCCACCGCCGACCATTCGTTGCTCGACAAATAATGGTGCGGCAAACTACAACTGTCTCCTGTTTTCGTTGAGGAAATTTTCCATGTTGTGGAAAAATAGAGACAACTAAAACCATTGCATCTGTCGTAGGCGCGCGTGGGCGCACTGCTAATCTCGTATCCTGTCTTATTTAGTCCGCAGACAACGTGGAGTCAGGAATGAAGTCGAAGCCTAAGACTTTCACAGTTTTACCTCTCGTCGCGCTCGGAGCGTTCTCCGTTTTGGCAGCCCTGGCGTTGCCGGCGCTCATGTATAGCGTTGCTCTGCCTTATCGCTCTCCCATTGCGGGAACCTTTGGAGGGGCTTTGGCAGTGCTGCTTCTCCTCGCCTTGGAAAGCATGCCGCGCACCCAAACTCCCGCTCAAATCGGACTGCCGGCCGACGATCTCATAGCGCGCTCCTGTTATAGCTTGACTGTCGCGGTTATGATTTGCGACCCGCAAGGATTAATTGTCTGGGTGAACGAAGCCTTTACCGAAATGACCGGCTATACCGTACTTGAGGTTCGTGGACAAAAGCCAGGATACTTGCTGCGAGGTACGGACACAGACCCGGTCACCGTATCGGAAATAAACCGGCATATCGACAACAAAACGCCATTTATCGGGGAAATTTTAAATTATCAAAAAGACGGTAAACCACTCTGGGTTCGACTCGACATTAAACAGGTCAGATCGGCAGGAGGCGAAGTCGAGGCGCTGATTGCGACCCAAACCGACATCACCGACCGCAAGATTTATGAGATCGAAAGAGAGCGACAACTGAGCGAGGCTCTCGCCGCAGCAGACATGGACCCTTTGACCGGCCTGCTGAATCACCGAGCGTTCCACAACCATTTGCGTTCGCAGCATGTGCTTGCAAAACAAACCGGGCAGCGTCTGGCGGTTCTGCTCGTCGATCTGGACAACTTCAAGTTTTTCAATGATACCCTGGGCCACAAGGTCGGCGATCAGGTGCTGCACCAGGTCGCCGATACCCTGTCATCAGCGTCTATGGGTTTCGGCTTCGATTATATTGCCCGGTTCGGAGGAGACGAGTTTGCAATGCTGGCTCCGCTCTCGGGAACTGTCAATTCAGAGGCGATTCAGCCGCGAGACATATCCGCTCTCTTCGATCACCTCGGATACCGTCCCTCCGGATACGATCGTCCAATTCCAATCAGCGTCTCGGTTGGTATCGCGGTGTTTCCGGACGACGGCACACTTATCAATGATGTTCTTGCGGCAGCGTCGCAGCGTCTGGTCAGAGCCAAATTCGGTGCGCCCGAAACCATTGTTTCCGACGATGTTCGCCTTTCGATGAACAACAACAGGGAAGGCTTCTCGATGCTTGATGCCCTGGTAACTGCAGTCGACAACAAAGATCGCTATACCCGTCGGCACTCTGAGAACGTCATGGAGTACGCGATCAAGATAGCGGATGCCCTGAATCTTGAAGAGTCTACTAAAACACTGCTTTCAATTGCCGCGCTGCTGCACGATGTAGGCAAAATCGGCGTCCCCGATAGGATATTGCGAAAGCCCGGCGCCCTGTCGCTGGACGAGCTGGAAGCAGTAAAACAGCATCCGCAGATGGGCGCGGTCATAGTAGGAGCAGTACCTGGGTTCGAGAGAGCAGTCGATGCCATTATGTATCACCACGAACGGTGGGACGGTAAAGGTTATCCTGCCGGAATCGCGGGCGAAGATATTCCGCTGCTCGCTCGCATTATGGCTGTCGCCGATGGTTTCTCGGCGATGACGACCGATCGCCCGTACCGGAAAGGCATGAGCATCGACGATGCATATGACATCCTGACGGCCGGAGCGGGAAAGCAGTGGGACCCGAAAATAGTCGACTGTTTTGTGACGCGTAGCCACGTCGCGGCCAGATAAACGATATCATTTTCTTTGCGGTACAATCTCGTCGTAAGCCGCATCATCGAGGAATAAATTTGACTACGAAATCCAGCCCGCCGGACTGGCAAAATCCTGCCGTTCTCTCCATTGGCAGAGATGCCGGCCACTCACTTACTCCCCCCTATCTTTCAACTAAAGATGCATTGTCACAGTCAAACGCGCAATGTCAGCTGCTTAACGGCGCCTGGAAGTTCTTGTGGCTCACAAGTATTGCGGATATTCCGGACGGCTTTGCCGGATCGGCATTTTCCTCAGACGACTGGGACACGATTCCGGTGCCGAGCAACTGGCAGATGTTGGGATATGGGGCGCCGAACTACACCAACGTTCGCTATCCGTTTCCGGTAGATCCGCCGTTTGTTCCCGATCACAATCAAATCGGACTCTATCGCCGGTCATTTACGGTTCCCGATTCGTGGAACGACCGCGATATCACGCTGCACTTCGGCGGCGTCAATTCAGCTTACTACGTGTGGGTCAACGGCATCGAAGTCGGCTACAGTCAGGTCAGCCGGATGCCGTCGGAATTTCGTATTACCAACTTTGTTCATGAAGGTTCGAACGACCTCTGCGTGCAGGTCTTCCAATGGTCTGACGGATCATATTTGGAGGACCAGGATGCGTGGCGATTAAGTGGAATTTTTCGCGATGTCCAGCTAATTGCAACGACTCGGTCGACCATTCAGGACATCACCTACCGCACTGAACTCGACTCCGACTATAAGGATGCTGTAGTTGATGTAACAGTCGCACTTAAATCACCGGATCTCAATCTTTCCAGTTTGAACGTGCGTGCATCGCTCTTCGACAGCTCAGCCTCATTAGTTACAGAGTTCGGTATCGAGTTTACGTCTGCCGCGAGCCGACTGCATGGATCGGTAGTTGTGAAGGACCCGGTTAAATGGACAGCCGAAGAACCCAATCTTTATGCGCTGATTGTTGAGCTCAGCGATTCCGATGGAATGCTGCTGGAAGTGCGCCGCGTTAATGTCGGCTTCCGAGACATTAAGATTAAGGATCAGCAGCTTTTTGTAAATGGAGTTTCGATCAAGCTTAAGGGCGTCAATCGGCACGACTTTCATCCCGATCTAGGTCAAGCGGTCGGACGGGAACACATGATCAGCGACCTGCTGATCATGAAGCGGCACAATATCAATACTGTCAGGACTTCGCATTACCCCAACGACCCGTTTTGGCTTGATCTGTGCGATGAATACGGTCTCTATGTAATTGATGAAGCAGACTTGGAATGCCACGGGCTGGGAGCATGGCATGGTGCAGATTTAAGCTACTTGAGCAAACATCCGGACTGGCGAGCCGCCTATCTCGACCGAGCGCAGCGCATGGTTCTGCGGGATAAAAATCATCCTTCGATCATATTCTGGTCGCTGGGAAACGAATCCGGCTTTGGCGCTAACCACGAAGCAATGGCGGAATGGATTCACGAGTACGACCCAACCCGCTATGTACACTACGAAGGCGGCGGAAAAGCAGATTGTCTGGATGTGGTCAGTGAGATGTACACATCACTTGAAAATTGCATTGGTCATGGAAAAGACATCGAAGATCCACGTCCGTTTTTCCTTTGCGAATATGCGCACGCCATGGGAAACGGACCGGGCGGTCTGAAGGAATATTGGGACGCCATTTATGAGTATCCCCGACTCATTGGCGGTTGTGTCTGGGAATGGGCGGATCATGGCATTCGCCGTCAAACTGAGGATGGGAAAGAGTGGTTTGCATACGGCGGCGATTTTGACGACCATCCAAACGACGGCAACTTCTGTATCGACGGTCTGGTTTCGCCTGACCGGGTGCCGTCACCCGGATTGATTGAATACAAGGCGGTTATCGCGCCGATCGTGGTTCGGCCAATTGATCTTGAAACCGGTGTAATCGAGATCTTCAATCGCTACGACTTTGCGTCACTGGAAAAGGTCGACATCAAGTGGAAGCTCTCCCGGGATGGAGAACTTCTACAGAGCGGCAGCCTTCAGCCGTTGGACACCGCCGCGCATTCGTCGACGAAAGTTACATTGCCTTACAACCTCCCGGTTTCGCGGCCTGGCTCCCACGTCTGGCTGAATGTCGATTTTGCTCTTGCGGTGTCGGTTTCCTGGGCTGAGGCCGGGCATGCACTGGCTTCGGCGCAATTCGAACTGCCGACTGATGCGTTGCGACCGACAGTCACGGCCGATTCGCTGCCGAAGCTTCGCATTGCCGAGAGTAAGCAAAGCGTCCTGATTTCTTGGGACAACGCTTCACTGCAGTTCGACAAACATTCCGGGATCATGTCCGACTGGACTTATCACGGAACTTCCCTCGTGAATTCCGGTCCAAAAGTCGATTTTTATCGTGCTAGGATCGATAACGATATGCAGACCTTGAAGGCGCAGAAGGACGCCGGGCTCGACCGCCTCCAGTCTCGAGTCGAGTCGATCAAGGCGGAGTCGATTTCTGATTCGCTTGCCCGCGTCACGGTAAACGCTGCGCTCGCTCCGTTCTCTCTCCCGAAAACATTCAATGTCACCTATGTCTATGACATGTACGGCAACGGCGATGTCAACATCGATGTCGCCGTCGAGAGACTGCGCGACCTGCCGCCCCTTCAGAGGATAGGACTCGAACTTCGTTTGCTCGGCGTCTACGATCGTTTCACCTGGTATGGTCTTGGTCCGCACGAAAACTATCCAGACCGCCTCGTCAGCGCCCTTGTGGACGTCTATAGCGGAACGGTTGATGATCAATTCGTCGACCGCGTCCGGCCGCAGGAAAATGGCAACAAATGCGGTGTCTACTGGGCATCGCTGACCGATGCTCAAGGAATAGGGCTGGTAGCCGTCGGTGCAGAGCCGTTGAACATCACTGTCAGCCGTTACGCGTCCGAAGATCTTGAGGCCGCGCTGCATACGTACGATCTGATTCCGCGCGATGAAGTGATTATGCACCTTGACCACAAGACAGCGGGGCTCGGCAGCGGTAGCTGCGGACCGGGGCCTTTGCCGAAGTATTTGCTGACGAATAGGGTGGAACAGTTCTCCGTGAGACTGACTCCTTACAATAACCGGGAATCGTCACCTGCCGAGCTCGGGAAATACTTACTGAAGCCTTAGCTGCGTCCGGGCATTATCGTGGAAGTTTGACAGGACCTTTGTCTGGGAACTGAGCCTACAGGTTTATCTGAACGAAAGGAAGATCTGTATGGCGCAAGTACATGAGCGAAAAGACACAAAGCCGGAACGAGGGGAACAAGAGTATGGTGATGTCGAATTCGCTGACGAGACGAATAACAAATACCCGATCGATACGCCGACACATATTCGCGCAGCACACAGCTACATCAGTCACCCCGATAATGCGGCCAAGTATTCGGCCGCCGATGTCAATAAGATAAAGAAGAAAATCGATAACGCTGCTAAGCAGAACGGTATCGAGATAAGTACCGAATGAATTAATGGCCCGGAGTTCGGCTCCGGGCCATTATTAAGAAATGATAAGTTTACAATAATTTCTGCTTCTACTTTAATTATGCTGCAGCCTGTGCCGAACTTTTACCGCAGACTCTCGTGGTAATGACTACAAGTTCAGATCGAACTTGCCATCGGGCGTAGCCCATCTCTACAAGGAGGTAGATATTTCCGATGCATTCCTCCGGTGTTATCTTAGCTTCGCGCGCAAGGTCGGATACATAGATGCTCGCACTCTTTTGCGTAAGGTGAAACGCCATTGTCTGGACGAGTTTCTTCCGGATTTCGCGGTTTTTAGAGACATTATCTGCCGGTACTAATCCCGATTTTTCTGCGTGTAGTGTTCCTTTCGGGGTAAGCCGCACCGTCGCCTCGTCCTGTACAAAGTGTATCAGGTCAGCCTTAATCGTGCCTTCGTACTGCTTCCAAAAGATTCCGCGGTCCATCTTTGTCGATTTAACCCATGAATCGATCTCGTCAAGAGTGGCTTCTTGCCCGCTGAAGTTCATTGAATAAAGATAACCGAGAAACGCTTCCTGCATTTCCTGGTCTTCCACATGACCACCTCCGTCCCATTAAAAATTAACTGCAAGTGAGACATTATTAAGTTCTCATTAAGAAATATTAACACAGGTGGAAGCAAATGACAATAGCGTAAATTACCTGTGTTTTCGCGTATGGTTAAATTGGGGACAAGTAATCAAGCGGAAATGTAGGAGGCAGGCATGGCATCGATAAAACTCTCGGAGTCGGAGGTCAACGAAAGACTCTCCGGCCTGGACAATTGGAAGCTGTCGGGTGACGTTATCTCGAAGACGTTCGTCTTCGGCAATTTTATTCAGTCGATGGAGTTCGTCAATCAGCTGGCAGAGACCGCCGAGGAAGTGCAGCACCACCCTGATATCGACATCCGTTATGACCACGTGACCGTGGCGCTGACTACACACGATGCCGATGGTCTGACAGGGTCGGACTTTGATCTGGCGGCTGAGGCCGACGAGTTCGCATTGATCACCACAGCTGAACTGCCGGCCTAACCTACAGAGTTATTTTTCCGCGAAGATCGAGTGCAGTTCGTGCTCGGACGATGCTGATACGAGCGCGACGACGCTGTCACCCGATTCGAATTTTGTGTCGGCTTGCGGAAGTTGCGCGTTCTGACCGCGGACAATCGAGATTACCAGGGCATCTTTAGGCAGCGGGAGGTCGGCAATTTTCTTGCCGAGAACGGGAGAACGGTCGCTGACAGTAACGGCGACTATCTCGATATTGCCCTTCTTGAGCGCGCCGAGCGGGATTACCTGTCCCGGCTCGATCTGCTGGTCGATCAGGTTGAAAATCAACGATGTGCTGGAAACGGTCGTGTCGATTCCGAGTTTTTGGAAGAGAGTCTCATTTGCAGGGTCGTTGACACGGGCAACTGTCCGCGGTACCGAGAACTGCCGTTTCGCCATCTGACAGATTACAAGGTTGTCTTCATCGTCGCCGGTAACTGCGACGATCACATCCGCGCGACCAAATCCCGCTTCGGACATCAGTGCGACTTCGCAGCCATCACCCTGCATAACGATTTCGCCAAGCTCTTCTGCGAGCAGTGCCGCACGCCTGCGGTCTTTCTCCATCAGGACTATTTCATGTCCTTCTTCGGACAAACGCTTTGAGAGATAGTAGCCGATTTTACCGGCCCCGACAACAATTACATACATACAAGACTCCGTTCGGTGATCTGGGAAATCTAGCTTCGGCCGAGGGTATTGAGAAGTGAGACGCTCTCCGCATACTGGTCGTCGCCGATTATCGATGCTCTCAGCAAGCCTGCCGCAAGTGTCGTCGTACAGAGAGTTTCGATTCCAATTTCGCGATATGCTTCAGCACGAATGGGATCATAGATGCGCGTTGTAACTTTCGAGATGTTGAATACTTCGCGGGCGATCTGAGCGGCCATGATGTTTGTGTTATCACCTTGGGTCAGAGCGAGGAATGCATCCGCCCTTTCAATACCGGCACGCTTGAGAACGTATTGGTCCGTTCCATTTCCGATTATTTTTTTTCCGGTAAACTTCGGCCCGAGCCTTCGAAAGGCGTCGCTGGTTATGTCGATAATCGTGACGTTGTGCTGATCTTGCGCTAACTGGCGCGCGATTGTCGAACCTACCCTACCACATCCAAGAATGATGACATTCATTTAATAATTGCTCTCCTGAGTTGGATCGACAGCTTTGCCGACAGCCCGTTCTTACCAGACAAAGTAGCTTACTCAATCACTTTTGCCTTTGTCAATAATCGACTAACCATTTGGCTAGTCGATGGTTGGCCGAGCAGCCAAAGCTTCCCGCGATAAGAGGAAGAGAACTGTTGACAGCGACGTGAAGTATATCACGGAAATAAGTGATTCGACACCGCCGGTATACTAGTTATATGCTTCTGGCAATCGACGCAGGTAACACGAATGTAAAGTTTGGAGTTTTTGACGGCGCTTCACTTGTGGTCCAATGGAGGATACGCACACACCCCGGGCGAACCGCGGACGAATATGCGGCCCTATTGAGCACCCTGTTTTCCGACCAGAGCCTCGCGTTTTCCGATGTCGACGGTGTGGTGATCGCCAGCAGCTCTCCTGCCTCTACACCGGATCTGGAGCGGCTTTCGTATGTGACATTCGGTATCACACCGCTCAAGGTGAGCAGCGCCCTTGACCTTGGATTCGAAGTCGCTTATATGCCTCCGACCGATGTCGGTCAGGACAGGCTGGCCGATGCAACAGCAGCGATACACAACTATGGCTCAGGCCCGCTGATCTTCATTGACTTTGGTACGGGCACCACGTTCAATGCGGTCGCACGCGACAATGTCTATGTCGGCGGGGCTATCTGTCCTGGGGTTTCGCTTGCCTGGAACGCTCTCTTCGAACGGGCCTCCCGGCTTTCAAGGGTAGAGATGGAACTGCCTCCGGCGGGAATCGGCAAGACTACCCGCCATGCGCTGCAGTCGGGGATGCTGTTCGGGCTGGTAACGATGGTAGATGGTATGGTCGAGATTTTTCGTGCCGAGCTGGAGGCCCCCAATTGCCGTGTGATCGCAACCGGAGGCAACCTGACCGAGACACTGGTTCAGTCCAGCTTGACAATTACACATGTCGACCCTACGCTTACTCTCACCGGGCTGCGAATTATTCACGAGCGTAATCGGAGCCGTCAGCCGGCGCCGGGATGAAATGCATTATTAGGAGAACAGCACTTCGATATCGCTCTTGGTCAGAGACTTGAAGAAGCCTGTCTCCGCACTAATTACCTGTTCGACTATCGCGCGTTTGCGGTCCTGGAGCAGTAAGATCTGTTCTTCGACCGAGTTCTTCGTGATGAACCGGTAGACGAACACTGGTTTGGTTTGACCTATTCTGTGCGCTCGGTCGGTTGCCTGCTGCTCCACCGCGGGGTTCCACCAGGGGTCGATGTGCAGTACGTAGTCTGCTGCTGTAAGGTTAATTCCCACTCCGCCGGCCTTCAGACTGATCAAAAAGAACGGGATCTCAGGACTATTCTGGAACTGGTCCACGCGCTGCTGCCTATCGCGCGTACTGCCGTCGAGATAGACATACGGTATCTGGCGCTCGTCCAGCTCTTTTCTGACCAACGCCAGCATCTGCGTAAACTGCGAGAAGATCAGAGCTTTGTGGCCTTCCGATTGCAGGGTTTCCATCGTCTCTACCAATGCATCGAGTTTCGCCGACCTGCCCTGAAATGCTTTGTCTACAAGAACCGGATGATTGCAGACCTGTCTGAGACGCAGCAAGCCTTCCAGAATCTTCATCTGTGTCTGGCCCGATGTGTTCTCTGAATCGAGAAGACCAAGCAGCTGAGCCCGGTACTGGTCGCGAATCTTGTTGTAGAACTTCTGCTGCGCCGGCTCCATTTCGTTGAACACTGCGCGGTCGGATCGCGGCGGCAGCTCGGGAGCAACCTGATCTTTAGTCCGCCGCAGCAGGAATGGCTGGACGATTTTACGCAGCAAATTCGACGATTCGTCATCCTGCTGTCGTTCGATCGCAGAAGCGAATTCTGACCGGAACCGCTCCAGGCTTCCAAGCAGGCCAGGATTGAGAAAGGCGAACTGCGACCAAAGCTCCAGAACGCTGTTTTCGACCGGCGTGCCAGTCAAGGCAAGGCGATGGTCTGCATTCAGCAGGCGGGCGGCGCGCGCCGTCTGTGACAGTGGATTTTTGATTGCCTGGGATTCGTCGATCACGATATAATGAAAGCGCGACTGCCTCAAAATACTGATATCACGCATCATAACACCATAAGTTGTAAGCACCAGATCGGCGTCAGCGTATGTGTGCATCGATTTGCTTCGCGTGCTGTCGGCATGCACTGCAACTTTCAAACTCGGCGTAAACTTGGCGGCCTCGCGCTCCCAGTTAAAAAGAACCGATCTGGGTGCGACAATCAGGTCCGGCGCTTTCGCATGGTCGAGTCCGCCGTTTTTGCGCAGCGACAGCAAGAACGCGAGAGCCTGCATCGTTTTTCCAAGGCCCATATCGTCTGCGAGGCAGCCGCCGAATCCGTAGTCGTGTAAGAAATGCAACCAATCAAATCCCGCGCGCTGATAGTGGTAAAGCTCGCCCACGAACTCGGATGGAATAGGGCGGGAGACGATGCTTTCGAACGAACGCAGCAGTTGTTTTTGTTTTTCGAAGTCCTCATCGGTGGTCAGTGTTGCGTCGGACTCTGCGGTCGCCTCTTCGATCAATACAATCTGCGGCTTCGAGAGCTTCAGGCCCTCGTCCCCTTCCTCGGCGAGCGCAAACAGGTGACGGTAACGTTCCAGCCACTCTTCCGGCAGCTCGCCGATGGCGCCGTCGGTTAATTTCACATAGCGATCTCGGCTTCGAATTGCTCGCCGCAAGTCCTTCCATGTCGCCTCGACCTCGCCGAACTTAACTGTTGCCTTGACATCGAACCAGTCGACCCCGGAACTCACGCGCAGCGACATAGTCGGCCGGCTTCGGTTGACCCGCGCTTGTTTAAGCTTTTCTTCGCCGTAGACCTCGTAGCCTTCGGCAGCGATTTTGGGAAGCTCACGCAAAAGAAAGTCGACAGGAGATACATTCGCACGCAAAAGCAACGTGCCGGCTTCCGAGCTTTTCTTGAGTCCGAATTGGACACACGAATCCCACTTTTCTAACTCGGTTTCCTGATCGCGGACAATCCGGATCAAACGGCCCGTCTCTCCGTCACGAATGACCGATTGTGTCGGAAGTGCAGGATCGTAGCTGAACTCATAGGTCCCGTAGCCGAATTTGAGATCGACTCGTAATTCTTTTTCGGCTTCGCTCATATAGAGTCGGGGCTGCGGCTTCCCGGTCAACTCCAGCTCCTGCCATTCGATTGCGCCGCCCTTCACCGGCATCGTCTCGGAGAGTTCGACAAGATAACGTTCGAGGAATGTCTGCCGCTCTTCGGGAGGGACGTTAAGCGAGCCGTAGTCGACCAGGCTTGCGAAGCCAGGGGTTAAATTGGCCAGGCGCATAGCGACTTTACCGTCGACAAGCATCCAGAGCGGAGTCTGAATGATCATTTCCCGTTTAACCGATGAAATGGCGATCTCTTCGTCGTTCCAGCACAAAACCGGAGATATATCTAATGAACCGTCCGGAAGCGTCTCCACACGCGCCTCGCCTCGTGCCCCGTTGTAGGCGATCGTCAACGGTGTCTTCAGTGGGTCCTGCTCTGTGCCGACAAAGATCGGCGCGTTCTGGACGAGTGCGAGAATCTGATCGAGACTGGCCGACTCCGATCCGTAGTGATAGACCAGACCGATCGTCGAAACAATCCTGCCTGCGACAGCGGTATCGCTCGTAATATTGACGAAGCGGTCCGGGTCAAACGACCTTACACGCGTCGCTTTGCTCGAGAGATGCTGGTCGCGGATTGTACTGTTGACGACCTCGGGATCAAGTCTACTTTCGACTGGGAAGCGTGATGCCGGCAGGCTAACCAGCGATACTGTCCAACGGTTGTAGTTATTCTGCAAGCTGAAAAACAGCATGGCGGGAGCCGCCGGCGCCTTCTTCTTTGCTGCCTCCGTCGAAACCACTCTGGCAAGCTTCGTTTCCCAGTTCTCAAAGGGCCGCTCGACCAGCAGATCGCGCAGCTTGAAGAGCGAGGCGACGATATGCTTGCATGAACCGACATTGTCGACATACGGACAGTCGCACGATGCCTGCAGCGATGTGCTGGTTGGAGTAACGACTACATCGTAAGGCTGCGGTTCAGAACCGTAGACCTTAAATTCCGCCTCGCTGGCAAGATAAGTCCCACACTCGACCCTGCTGTCGTAATAGTAGCGCTTTCCTTTGGCTGCACTGTTGGAGTTTGCGGCATAACGTCCGAAGGCTCTTGCATGTTTGTCTAAAGTCAAAAATTGGGCTGGCATAGTTCTCTTTGTCGGTTTGCGCCGTGGGGCATGAAGACGCGCGCATAACAAAATGCGAGCAGATCATTATACCCGGACTGCGCTCCTGTTGAAGTAGTTCAGCATCTTAATGCACGAAGGTAAAGGCCGTTCCGGTATAATTTGAGCTATCTTGCAATACGGAGGACTCTGATACTATGAAAGTACAGCTACGTCGGATTGGGCTCGTTCTAGCCCTTGCAGCCATACTGGTTGGCTCAATTTTCGCACCGCTTTCGGCTCAAAATAACCCGAATTTCGTCCAGCGCCATCCGACCGCGTCAGCGATCGCAGCGGGCGCAGGAACCACTTACTATCTGAAGCATCGGGCGAAGTGGAAGAAAGAGCACGGAGAGAAGTTGAACTTCGCCGAGCGCCATCCTTACCTTTCAGGATTTGGAGTCGCGGTAGTCACGCATCATATGATCAAAAAGACGACCAAGCACGAACCGCAATAAAGGCGGCCTCAACGTTCGATGAGATCACAGTGAAAATATCGGAACCAAAAGTACTGTCGGCGGAAGAGTGCCGCGTTGAACGCGATCGGTTGGCCGCGGAAGGAAAGAAGCTTGTGTTTACCAACGGAAGCTTTGACATCATTCACCGCGGCCATGTAACCTATCTCTCCTTTGCGCGCAATCTCGGCGATGCATTGGTGGTCGGACTAAACACCGATGCGTCTGTGCGCCGCTACAAAGGGGACAATCGGCCGATCAACAATGAGGAAGATCGAGCGTTCGTCCTCGGCTCACTGCGCTCCGTCAATTACGTTGTACTTTTCGACGAAGATGAGCCGAAGGAATTGATCGCAAAAATTCTTCCTCAGATCTTAGTAAAAGGCAGTGACTGGGCGCACTATGTGAGCGGCCGCGAAGTCGTCGAGGCAAACGGCGGAGAAGTCGTCCTTGCCGATATGGTGGAGGGGCGCTCTACGACCAATACGATCGATAGAATCATCCAGGTTTACGGAGGCGCGGCCGGTAATGGCTAAGTACATCGTAGTCACCGGGGCGGCCGGATTTATCGGGCGCAATATCGTCGCCGCGCTCAACAAGGAAGGCCGCACCCACGTCCTCCTGGTCGACAGTCTGGGAACCGACGAAAAATGGAAAAACCTCCGCGGACTGTCTTACGAGGACATCATTTCCCCGGATGAATACCTTTCCCGCATCAACTCGGGGACGGAGCCGGATGCCGAAACGGTTATCCACCTCGGAGCCTGCAGCGCAACCACGGAGCGAAACGCCGATTACCTGCTCACCAACAACTATCGTTACACGCGCGACCTGTGCGAATGGAGCCTGGCAAATGAAGTCAGGTTCGTCTACGCATCCAGCGCTGCGACTTACGGCGACGGCAACAACGGCTACAGCGATGACGATGCAAGCACGAAAACCCTTGTCCCATTGAACATGTACGGCTACTCGAAGCATATGTTCGACCTGTGGGCGCTCAAGCATGGACTATTCGATCGCATTGTCGGGCTGAAGTACTTTAACGTCTTCGGACCGTATGAAGAACATAAGGCCGATATGCGTTCGCTGGTCCACAAAGCGTTTGGCCAGATTCTCGACCATGGCTACCTGGAGCTCTTCAAAAGCGATCGGCCGGAATATGACGACGGGGAACAGATGCGTGATTTTATTTACGTCCGCGATGTTGTCGATGTGACCCTGCATTTTGCGCTGAGAAGCAAAGTCGGCGGACTGTTCAACTGTGGTACCGGAAACGCCAGAACCTGGAACGCGATCGCTTCCGCATTGTTCGACGCTATGCAGCGCGATGTAGATATTCGCTATATCGATATGCCCGCCATACTGAAAGGCAAATACCAGTACTTCACAGAGGCGACGACCGAAAAGCTTCGTCAAAGCGGCTACACCGCGCCGTTTACCGAGCTTGAAGACGGAGTCTATGATTACGTCGTCAATTACCTACAGCCCGCTTCGGCATAAACGATCGAAGCTTTGTCCATCAAGTAATTCCAGTACTAACCAAGATGGCCGGTCCAAATAAATTCATTTCAAGGAATCGCGCGGCCTTCACATTACTCGAGCTGCTGATCGTCATAGCCATCATCTCGATTCTCGCAGCAATCCTTTTCCCTGTTATTTCCTCCGCACGGGAGCGAGCAAGAGAGGCGACGTGCGAGAGCAACTTGAAGCAGATTGGCCTGGCGATGACTCAGTATCAGCAGGACAATGACGAGCTCTTCCCGGATCGCCCCGATCTGAAGGCGACTCCCAACCCGCCGTGGGGGACGACCACCTATCCAACATCCGATCCACGCTGCGGCTGGGCGCCGCAGGTATTGGACCCCTATGTCAAAAGCAGCAACATTTGGTGGTGCCCGAGTGTCGCCGAGACTTCTCTCGCAACCGACCAGCATGTACTGGAGACGGTAAACGGTGTGAGCACGCTCTACTGGATGTGGCCATTCGATCACAACTCACCCTTTCCAGTCGACGACTTTTGGGGCAAGACCGACCAGCAGTCGATCGACGGGCAGCACGCAGCCTATGAAGCGGCGCTCGCCGCACACACGTCGTATCCAAAGGGTGATGCAACCTCGGTTTCCGACTGCCAATTAGTCTGCGATCCATACTTTCCTAACACCCCGAATGTCCAGCCGCCGTCCATCCGAGGCGCCGCCGTCCACTTCGGAGGCCGAGAAAACCTCTACCTGGACGGTCACGTAAAATGGATCAGGGACGCACGGTTGAATGATTAGGAACGCATCCAGACATATCTGTTTTCCATCTGGGATCGTCAGACGATTGACAAATTAAGACCTGAAATAATATAATTTCTGATACTCGAGTCCGTGCCACGAATTCAGTAACGGCAGCCGACGACGGCAGCCATCTCTCGGTCGCAGAATCTCTTAATTGATAGGCAGCGCCGGTTCGCTGCAGTAGGGAAGGCCAACAGCATGGATAGCAACACGCGTTCGTACGCCTCTTTCGTTTCGCAGACTCGCGGCCTCCTTTGGTTTCTTTATCCGACCATGGCAGCTATCTTCTTGTTGATTTACTTTGCCGGCAGAGCCCACCTCCAAACCGTCTCATCGGTTTCCGTCCCCCGTTCTGTTGTCAGCGCGGTACCTAATGAAGCAAGCGCGACGACCGGTTTGAACGGATCCACCGAAGTCCCTTACGCCGCAATCTGCAACTTAACCGTTATCCCCGGCGATGTCGAGACGCTGCTCACCTGGTCGCCCGTCGCGGGAGCGTCCGCCAACGGCGGCGGGTACATCGTCTCGCGGTCTACTACCTCCGGCGGACCGTACACGCAGGTCAACGGAGCGCTCATCAACGGCGGCTGCGACTATCTGGACACCGACAACGACAACGGCTTGACCGTCGGCACAACCTACTACTATGTCGTCACCTACCTCGATCAGTACGGAAACCTCTCCCCGCCATCGGCGGAGGCGTCGGCGACGACCGTGGCCGCGGGCGGCCAGTGGTCGGTATCTATCTCGCCGAGCGGCTCATCGTCGGGCAAGGCATCCGCAGCAAATATCAGCGCCTTGGGGAACACCAAACTGACCACCGGAACCGCAAACGCTTCCGTCGCCGGCCCGCAAACATCGGCGGTCACAGAATCCGGATCTGCGGTCATCGGCGGAGATTATGTAGCAGCATGGTCTCCAAACAATCCTGGGACACTGCCGGGCCTGTACGTAATCGTCGAGGATCACGCCCAATCCGTCGACGATCAGGTAACCGGCGTGTTTACCGGCGATGCCTCCGTCGGTATTGCAGGGAGCCTTTCGCTCGATACGATCGATCCGGCTTCGGCTACGGCGATTTTGCCATCGCCGAGCGTAACGATGACGGTTGATCAAAGCACAGCGGGCGTAGTCAACATCACCTACACGTCGACCGACCACACCCGGACGATCGTCAGTCCCACATCCGGCTCAACCCCGTCGTACACGGAAGACGAAACCAGTACGGCGCACATTCTGCATGTTTACACACCTGCGTACTTCGCTGCTAATTTCAGCACCGCGCGGTATGTGTCGTTGACGTTCCCATTAGCCGGTGACACGATCTCAAGTCAGGCTAACGCAGATGCCGGAATGCCGGCAGGCGACAACTGCGCCGCCTGGGGCCTGGTCACCGACACTTACTCAAGCTTCACGCCGGACGCGAACTAGGAGGAATACTAAAGTTGAAGCGAATGGACTCTATTTTTAACATGGTTCGTGCATTTTCAAAGCCTCGCGGCAACTCCGCAGGTAATAACCCTGCAGCAAAGGTGGGCCATCCGGCCCGCTGGGCAACATTTTTCGCCGCGTTTCTGATGCTATTCATTATCGGAAAAGCGACCGCGGGAACATGGTATGCTAATCTGTCAGCCACCGCATCAGTGTCGCCAAGTCTTGAAGGGGGCACTTTCACAAGCTTCCAGCCGGCTAATACCGGGCCAAATGTAGGTTGGGTGTCCGCGCCTGACGCGGTAATAGCCGAGCCAAACGCGACATCCAGCGCCGACGGCGCAGTAAATATTACACTGTATTACGTCCCATCAAGCTCTGACCCTGCCGGTTACGCCCCTGACACTGTGACAGATGACATTAGTGCCTACAGCACTATAACTGCTTCGTTTGACAGCCAACTATCAAACACCGATTTTCAGAGTAAATCGCAATGCAACAATGGCTTCAACGACCCTTGTATCTTCGGGTCAGGCAACGGCACAACGTTGGTAACGGGAGACCATGTGGAGACCCTAACTTCGCAGGGAAATCATATCCAAACCTATTCCGTGAACAAATCATTCGGGACGATCAACAGTATGCCGTACACCGGCATGGTGCAAATTCCAACGATAAATACAACGCTTACAGGCGACGTTGATCGACCGGCAGGTCTGAATTATTTGTACCAAACGGCCTGCGGAACAGTAATCTCAGTGACTGCAGACAGCCGGACGGTTCAGATTAATGCACCGGTGACTTACTTCAAGAACTACGAATTTTACGGCGAAGCCGGCGGCACGGTCCTCGACAGCGACCAAGACCCGGTGTGGTCCCGAGCCCAGAACGAGCCGGACGGTAGCGGAACGTTGTGGGGCGACATCGGAATAGCAGACGGATACCCGCAACGGGTATATGTCAAAGGCGGGGAAGGCGGCCAGGGCACCATTACGCAGAACACCCAAG
>PLAD01000062.1 GCA_003134215.1 Armatimonadota bacterium | reverse complement strand
GCCGCGATTCTCAACGTGGCGGTGCCCGGAATTCAGCGCTCTGAAGCGTCGACCACCCTTTACGCTATCGACCCTAAAGCGCACCTTATCCTCAACCGCATGCAGACTGCATACTCGAGCATGAATTCTTTATCTGAGACCGTGACATCAGAAGAGTCGCCGTCAGTGCCGCATCGCCTGGTTGTACACACTCTGTTAAAGATAATGCGGCCGGGCGATCTTTCGATAACCTCCGACAGCAAATCGTCCCGCAGCGGCTCGTCTCAAGTGGTATCCGACGGCGTCCACTGTTACGTGTCGGCGCCGCAATATCCGGCAAGATATCTTAAATTCACCGTCTCACAGTCGTCGAGCGCCCTTCTCGCAGCAGCGTCGGAAGGTGTTTTGTCCGGCTTTACGGTGAACTTGTTTGCCAACCCCTACGCGGTCAGCGCGCTTTTTTCCGATAGGAACCTGGCGACCCTGCAGTGTGCTCGTCCGGTTAAAATCGGCGGAATTAACACCGATACAGTCGTCCTCACCGATTTGAACGGTGTTACATTAACCTTAAGCATCGGCCAATCCGATCACCTGATTCGTCGAATCGTCGCTATCGATCCCAATAAACCTGGTGAATTTACTGAAACATACACCAAAATCCTGGTCAATCCGATGTTGAAATCTACCGATTTCACCTTCACGCCTCCTCCTAAATCGGCGCCATTCTACGGGTCATCTTTCGACCAAGCAGTGCAAGATTCGACAAATCGCTGAATTCGTGTTACTTTAGATCTCTGACTGATTACTCGTGATTCTTAATAATAGTGGAGAATCCGCCGCACTCGACTGGATAGTTCAAGGGAAAACACTCGATGAAGATTGATCCCCGACGAGGCAGAGTAGTAGTACTTACTGAGCCGCTTGGTGTTGTTAGAGCTCTCGGCTCACTGCTTCTCCTCTGCAGCTTTGTATCTGTTAGCCGCGGCCTTTTGATGGTCCGCGATCATGACCATGGGTCCGGCCTCTCATCGCCGCCGTTTTGGTTGGCGATGGCGCTTTTCATATTCATCCTCGGACTGGCATTGTCTTCGCCGCCTCGCTGGAGATGGGTATTCGACCTCGACCTCAACACTGTCCGGTCCTTTACTCTTCGGTTCAATCTGCCGACCGGGCCCGGAGATACCATTGCGCTTTCCTCCTTGACCAGAGCGGACGTCGTGCGCGACGACGCCGGCTTCAATATCGTTGAGATTGTGGACGACCACGACTTCCGTTCCCCCGTCTATGGTGTCCGCAGCCGCCGTCCAGGCTGGCCAACGATCGCTGCGAAGCAAATCAATGCTGTCATCTGTGAACATTTCGAGGCGAACCGAGCTTCCGCAACTCTGAACGACCCTGGAGTCGTTTTGCGCGAGGCCGGAATCGTCGTTCCGATCGATCCCATACTTGCCGGCCCGGCGCTCGAAGAACTGCGGCGCTCGCTGTCACCAGACATGCGTCAGCTTGCCGAGGACATCGATACTGCATACAAGATTACGATCGCCCTCTCCAACTTCTTCTCGGGCGGCGCGCAAGACGACATCGCGCCTCTCGAGATCCGGAAACTCAACCGGCTGCAGCAGGCATTGTTCTTCGATCTCTGCGTGCCGGCCCTCAAGACTATGCACCACTCGCAATACCTCGCAATGGCTGCAATCCTGGCGAAGGAGGACAACCGCCGGCTGCGAGACTCCGTCTATTCATTCTCGCTCGTAACTCGATTCAATCGCTATGTAGCCAAGTATTTCGTCATGTCGAAGGTAGAACCGCCTGCCGCAATCGATTTGCAGGGTGTAATAGCTGAGTGCCGCATGGCCATCGCAACAGTGGCCGCCCTGGCGCACCCCGCCGATCGTCAGCTAAATCCCCCGAAAACTTATGACGGGCGAGAGGTCGTGTTTGTCGACCCAACTGCGTCCGACCGCCCTTCGCACTTTGCTGTCCGAGCTTTTCAGGCCGGATTAGCCGAACTATCGCCGTCGATGAACGTCGATTGGACCAAACCAGCGCCTACCGCCGATGCGCTGTACAATGCCCTGACCCGAGTTGAACGCACCGCCCCGATACCGATGCGCAATGTGCTGATGCGCGCGTGCGCAAGAGCTGCGACTGCGGACGATATCATGGAACCGGAGGTGTGGCTGCTGCTGCGAGGGATCGCCGACCTCCTGTTCGTTAACGTTCCGGACTTCGTTCCAGAGCCGATCACAGAAGCGAGACTCGACCCGGTCGCGTAGGTCGCCGAGTTTAGATATCGCGCCGCTGGAAGATAACGAGGCCGGCTGCAAAGGCGATCAGGCCGTAGCCAAGGATCCATCCGAGATCGATCAGGTTCGCCGGCGGGTCCACCGGGCCGGGCCGCCGCATGAACTGTTCCACCTCGATCAGCACCGTCGGGTCCAGCGCCTTCTCGATCCACCGGCTCATCGGATTGAGAGGTGCGACATAGACCACCACCTTTGATGCCAGCTTAAGCGATTCGACATCGAACTGGTAACCGAAAGTCTTCAATATTCCTTCCGACCACGCGACGCTTGCGATCGTCAGAGGCATCACCATCGATAGCAGGCTGCTGGTAAAACTGGAAAAGAAGAGTGTAAGCGACGAGAACACGATCGGGTAGAGGGTCATTACCAGATACGTTCGCCAGAGATTAGGCAGAGTCTGATGGATATGGTTGAAGATGGCGAACTGCAGAATCGCCACCCACAGTAGCAGGAACGGAAGGACAAAAAGGTTCACCCCCAGCCATTTGCCGCAATAAACCGACCATCGCCCGATCGGCTTCGGCAAGATAACCGCCAGGACACCCCGATCGATTTCACTGCTGATCGTCCCTGCGCTTAGTGCTATCGCAAACAGAAACGCGAAAAATTCCGCGATATGGCCGCCGAACGAAGCGATGATCTGCCCCACCAACAGCGCCATCTCATCGGGAGAAAAGAACAGACGGTTCCGCGGATGAATCGGGATGATCGCAATAATCAAAAATGCAATCGATATCAACAGCCCCGCAAAAACAAACCGCCGCCGAACCGCCTCCCGAAAAGTAAGCCCAGCAATAGCAAAAACAGCAGTCATAAGGTGCTTATGTTACCACTGGATATGTTTATGAGCGTTTATACGGAAGATTGCTATTGGCTGTGGACAAAATTACCCACAAACAGCTCCGGCCCGAGTACGTCTGTGCCTTTAGGCTGTTGTACAAACACGCCGCAACTGCTGATGTTCCAACGGCGCAACATTTGCCCTGTAAAAATCAAGCATTATTTTGAGCTCAAACTACCTGAAAAGAGAGCAAAAAACAGGATATTTTACAGAACTCGAAATATAATGAAGAAACGCTCTGATCTAGGTGGATAACCAGATGGAACAAAATAATGCCGCCGAACTTTCCGGCGAAACACATCGTGCAATCGCCGTCCGACTATTTAACGAAACTTGGCGGCTCCTCGAAACGGCAGGTAGAACATCCGAGCAAGTTGACGAGATGATTCATTGTGCTCATGCCTCCCGGTGGCATTGGGGCCAGGTCCCGGACCACGGCCCGAAAGAACTCTCGATCGGAGAGTGGCTCATCTCTCGCACTTATGCAGTACTGGCGCGGCCTGAAGGCGCCCTTTGGCATGCGGAACGTTGCTTAGCGATCTGCGAACAACATAATTTGACTGGCTGGCTTCTAGCCTACGCTCACGAGGCCATTGCCCGCGCCAATGCGGCGAAGGGCGCAGTCAACGTATTCGCCGAGCATTATGAAATTGCTGTTAAGCTCTCGGAAACAGTTGCCGATCCTGAAGACAGGGAGCTTCTTATCTCCGACTTGAAGGCGGAGCCCTGGTTCGGGCTCGTTAATCCTCAGTAATCCCTCGTCGCCTCTCGCATCATGTACTCTTTCCGAGGGTAATGAATGTGTTCGTCCTGCCGATAATTTAATCGTCTGCGGCCTTGCATACGGAACCGGTTTCTTCCAGCATGTCTCTTGACTGGGAAAACCGTTCAGAAGGAAGCGAATATGATTACTTTAACGCGACTCAACAATGATGAACTGATCGTCAATGCCGACCTGATCGAAATGATCGAAAGAACGCCCGACACCGTTATCACAATGACCACCGGCCGCAAGGTTATGGTACGGGAAAAAGCCGAAGTTGTGATAGCCAAAGTCTTGGAGTACCGGCATACTGCCGGACCAATCCTTGCCAAAGCGATTGCACCGACCCACTCTGAACATTTCGGTGAACAAGCGCGGGTCGATCATGAAAATCATGAAATCGATCGTGATTTAAGCCACAACGGACACTACGCCGCCTGATCGTCGGCACACTCCCTGTTCTCGGTTGATTTTGGAAGTTTGGAATTTTTTTAATGGATTTAGCAACAGTTATCGGTCTTGTTCTCGCCTGGGGCGCATTCTTTGGGTCCGTCCTTCTTGAAGGCGGCGATCTGAAGGCCTTTGCAAACCCGTCCGCGATTATCCTGGTTTTCGGCGGGACTCTGGGCGCCACCATGATCGGGTTTCCACTCTCAGAAATCACCTCTATACCGAACATTATCAAGCACGCGTTTACCAGCCACGAGGAAGACTCAGCGGTAATTATATCGAAGCTCGTCCTGTTCGCTGAAAGGGCTCGCCTTGAAGGTCTTCTTGCACTGGAAGAAGAAGCACGAGATATCACCGATCCTTTTCTCAAGAAAGGCGTTCAGCTCGCAGTCGACGGCACCGACCCGGAACTTGTTCGGGTCATCATGCAGACCCAAATCGCCTATCTCGAAGAGCGACACAACAGCGGCGCCAACGTTTTCCTGACCATGGGAGGCTTTTCGCCGACTCTGGGAGTCATCGGTACGGTTGCCGGTCTGGTTCACATGCTTGCCAACCTGTCGGACCCGAGCTCGATGGGTCCAAGTATCGCCAGCGCGTTTATTGCGACTCTCTACGGTGTTTCGTCGGCCAACCTGATCTTCCTGCCGCTCGGCAACAAACTGAAGCACCGAGGACAGGGCGAACTGCTTCTCAAAGAGATCATGATGGAAGGAATCCTCGCCATTCAGGCGGGTGACAACCCTCGTGTAGTGGAAGAGAAGCTCAAGGCGTTCCTCTCACCCAAAGAGCGCCTGCATGTCCAGACAGCCGATTCGGCCCGCTAGTTCTAGCTGCTGGCTGACGAGTACGAGCGGGCGGCGAATTGCCAGAACGCGACACTCGCGACAAAGAAGACCGTCGTCACCGCCGCGGATGTCAACAGTGCAGGCGCGGCCGGCGCTCCGAACAGCGCTTTCACCGGGATAGTGGCGAAGAATGCCAACGGCAGAACATACGTAAAGATGATCTTCGGCAGCGGCCCGAAGACTCCCCAGATATCGATCGGGTTCCTCGATATGCCGTACACAGTGTCGGCAAGAACCATCAAGTTGTCCAGTCGGACGAACCAGAACGACAGTGTCATAAGAAGCATATTCAGCGAGTAGAAGAGCGCCATGCTGAAAATCCCAAGCAAAATGTAAACGATTACGTGTTCGAAGGACAGGTGCAGCCCGTTCGGCAGCGTCATGCAGCCGTAGACGATTGCACAAACTGCCCCCAGACTCTGACCAAGCTCCTCCAACTGTATATACCGCAGCGATACATAAAACTGGGAATTGACCGGCTTGGTTAAAATGAAGTCCATCTCGCCTTTGCGGATATAGTTGGGCATCTGCGACAAGTTCTTGTAAAACAGAGTGTCGCTCAATCCGCGGAGCATCGAGTAGGTCCCAAAGAGAATAAACATCTCCGGCTTGCGCCATCCGGCCACACTCGCGGTGTTGCGAAAGATAATCTCGAGAAATACCGCCAGTGAGATGAGAAAACCGAAATTCGTCAGCACGTTCACCCAGAAGTTCGTTTTAAACTCGACAGCCTGACGCAGACTGTTTGACCAGAATGCGGCGATTAGTCTCAAATATCGCTTCATTTAAATCCCGTATGCCGTGTACCGTTTCAACCCGCCGCGCCACAGCGCCGATGCCGTAACCAGCGCTAAGACCAGCCACGTCACCTGTACCGCCAAAAGCTGCCAATAATGCGCTCCAGCCACCTGTTTGATAAACACCTGCGCCGGAAAACCGAGCGTGTAATTGAATGGCAGAAAAAGAATCACTTTGACGATTCCTGGAGGGAAGAACGACAGCGGCGCAATCTGACCGTTGAACAGAATCAGCGGAAGATAGTAGAACATATAAATACTGCGAGCTTCAATCACATAAAGGGAAATTAGCCCGAGGCAGTACGATATCGCAAACGATACGAAATGGCCCAGGATCATCGCCAGCCAGAACTGCCACCCGAAGTTATAATCGGACGCATCCCAATGCACCCATCGATGAAACAGGAAGAGAACCACAGCGAACAGCGGCACAAAGACGA
>PLAD01000368.1 GCA_003134215.1 Armatimonadota bacterium | reverse complement strand
AGGGCAATCTGTCACAGGAGCGGTCACCGTTACTGCAACCAATGCGTCTGTGTTGACGGCAAATCCTGTTATGACAGTTACCGATAGTCAGGGAGATGCCGTACAATCGGCGATCAATCTTTCGGTCATAAATCCAGGGCCGGTTCTATCCGTACAGCCCGGGTCCATCAACACCAGCATGTTGGAGGGGCAGCAGACGATTTATGCCTTTACGGTGACGAATACTGGGGCGGGGGCGGCTAACGGCTTGACGGTTCAACTACCTCCGTCAAGTCAGGTTCCGTGGCTTTCACTGGCTAACTCCAATACCATAGGAACTCTTGCTCCGGGCGCATCGGCAACCGTCAACTTGATTTTTTCACCGTCGACGACGCTCCCTCTTGGCTTCTACACCGGAAACCTTGAAATAAGTGGTTCGAACGCCTCGGCCTCTGTTAACTATTCAATCGACGCAACAACAACCGCCACCGGATTGGTTGATGTCAAGTCTTCCGACGAATATACGTATCTGACTGATACTCATCCCCCGCTGACTGGAGCTTCGATCACCATTACCGATCCGCAGACCGGGGCTGTCGTACTAACCGGCGTGACCGACTCGACTGGTAACTTCTTGTCGCCGACCCCTGGAATCACCGCCGGCTACTACAATATTTTGGTGACGGCATCGGGGCATGCAAATTATAGTGGGTCCGTGCAGATCCAGCCGGGACAGACGGCGACAGTTAATGCGTTTCTATCGCAAAACCTGGTTACCTACACGTGGTCCGTGGTGCCGGTGACGACAACCGAAAGCTATGATATAACACTCACTGCGACATTCCAGACGCATGTGCCGGCGCCTGAGATTACCATTTCGCCCGCCCTGCTAAACCTTTCGACGTTGACATTCGATAGCACCGGGAAGGCAGTCGTTAACTATACGCTAACCAACAATGGACTAATCGCAGCGCAGAATTTGACGTTCACGTTTCCAAATCAACCTACCTATTACATGGTGCCCACGGTGAGTAACCTCGGTTCGCTTGCAGCCGAAACATCGATCGTCATACCTGTCACAATTTACGCGGTGAACCCGAATACTGCGTCTACTGCTAACGCAGCGTTTCAGCAGGCTTCAGCAATCGCTGATGCGGCGGCCGCTCCATGTCCTCAAGGGGGGCAGGCCACCTGTACATTCCCGTGCGGAGGCAACAATGACCAGCAGAGCGTTTACGCTGCTGTCGATGGCGGCCCGGGTTGCGGAACGGGCACACCCCCGCCGAATGACATCTTCTCGTATGGTGGCTATCAAGTCGGTCTCGGCGGCGGCGGAGGGGGTTCCGGCGGCGGAGGAACTAGCGCAGGCTACAATGGTCCTTCCAATTACGTTGTAATTCCGCAGACTTGCAACGAGTGTATCTCTAATGAATTGGTTGCCGTAACGGAATGTATTCTAGGACTGCTCCCTGGTGTACGATGTAGTTTGACAGTTGGATTGAATACATTGGAATGCATCTACTCGGTGCAGCAGGCATCGGGGGAAGCGCAGCAATCAGCCGCAGCACTCGGGTGCGCTTCTGGTGTAGGCAGCTCAATTCTTTCCTGCGTTGGATCTCTCTGTCCGATCTTTAATATTGCTTCCTGCGTCATCGGTATCACTACTGCTTGCGCTCCCGTTACGGGCAGCGCCGGNNTCCGGATCAGGCTCCGGGTCAGGCAGCGGATCGGGCAGCGGATCGGGAAGTGGTCCTGGCAACGGCAAGGGAGCTGCCGTAGCAGCAAAGACGGCTGCTGCTATTCCAACGCCCCCGAGCACGGGAAATCAGATCCTCGACGGCTTGAACGCACAGCTCGTCAACGAGGTCAATATCAGCGAGACCGAAGTCCAGCCATATGTGGATTTTTATGGAAGCACAAAATGGCTATCATGTGCGAACTCCGATCTTCCAACTGAGCAAACACTTCTGCAGGCGTTTGTTAGCGACGGCCAGCCGACTCCCATCGTTCAGCAACCCATTACGCCGACCCAGGCGACAGCGCTTGAAGCTCTGCCGCTTCCGGCTCAGTTGGCAACCTCGGATGTAGCGGCGTTGGTTACCCGCTGGAATAACACGGTTGCCGACTACAATGCCGGTTACTTCACAACGGCTCAGCTGCCTGCAGGTTACGATACTAACTTTATCGATCTTAGCCAACTTAGCTCCGATGAGGCCGCAGCACAGACCGCGTCCCAGACTGATGCTGCCAATGGTTATGTGGGGGTCGGTTCGGGTATTGCTGGCGCCGAGGAGAACCTGCAAGCTTACTTGCAGAATCCACAGCAAGACTCGGCTGGTATTTGCGCAACAGTCGAGATGCAGCTTAACCAGACTGTCGAATTAACAAGGACGAATTTCCAAGCGACATTGAACCTGAGCGACTCCGCTCAGAATGTTCCGTTGTCCGGCATTACAGTGAACCTCGTCATAACAAACACGGCCGGTCAAAATGAGACATCGCTCTTCGTGGTCTCTACGCCTACGCTGTCAACTTTTAGCGGCGGTGATATCAGCGGCGACGGTTCCTTGCAGCCAGGTACCACGGGGTCGGCGCAATGGACAATCATACCGGAACGCGCTGCAGCACTTACTTCCAACACACAGTACTATGTCGGCGGTACGATTACGTATAGCCAGAATGGGACTCAGATCTCTATTCCGATCTATCCTACTGGCATCACGGTCGTTCCTGACCCGTATCTTCAGTTCCATTACT
>PLAD01000154.1 GCA_003134215.1 Armatimonadota bacterium | reverse complement strand
TGATACCGCTGTCGGCGGTACAAGATCCGAAGGCAGCGCAGTCACGACCGTAAACGCAACCGGAAATTTTGCCACCGCATTATGCTTATCGGCTAAACTCGTGCTTATCTCAAGCAAATGATCACCTAACGCCAGAGTTCCGCCTGCCACTGTAACCGACCACGGTGCAGCAACGACTGGCGCGAGCGGCTTGCCATCAAGCGACGACGTCATAGTCTTGATCGACTCCGTGCCGGCTGCGATCGACGCTGTAATCTGAATGGTGTCCTGAACCGGGATCGGAAGGCCTTCATGCCACTGCACCAGCCCGGTAGGAACGCTGTACACCTCCGGCGAACTCGTCGGATTCAAAACCTTAACTATATAACCTATCGACGTTCCGCTGTTAACAGACTTCGTCGACGAGTTAGCTTTGCACAAGGGCGATAACAGTAATGTCGTAACTGTGAGTAAAGATAGACAATTTTTCAAGCCCAGAATTGGTTTAATCATGTAAGACCTGTACATACTGCCTTACCTCCATGTTCTCAACTGCTTTTCGACGTGCTTGCAGTCTAGCGTATAGTACCCGATGCCAACTGCATGGGACGTTCAGGACAATCAACAATTTTACCGAGCGTCACGCTGTATAATACAGCAATTATCGAGCCAAGTGGCACTGTCAAAAATCCCGTTATTGCTAAANNGGATTCGAACCCCTGACCTCTTCAATGCGAATGAAGCGCTCTACCAACTGAGCCACAGCCCCAAGAACCGGAGTAATATAGCAGGTTCGCTTGCGCGATGTCAAGGGTATGATTCTCTCGATGACGAAGAGACAAAAGACCGATTTCTGCGATGCCTGCTACGAACCATGGTATCCCCGTCTCTATGATGCTGACGGCGAGATGATGGAAAACCTCTGCGACGATTGTGCAGATATGGTCGAAGATACACCTGCCGGCCTTACCGAGTACGACGAACGTCCGCCAATCTGCTCATGCGGCGTTACCATGATGGCGGAAGACGACGAGGACGGCGACTTGAACTACTATTGCGCTAACGAGAACTGCGCCTACAGTCACAACTAAGATGCCGCACCCGACAGCCGCCCAGTAAGCTCGTAGCTGCAGCCGTGGTCGAGCGGCAGAACTTTTCCGGGATTGCACAGCCCGGCCGGGTTAAAGCAGGCCCGGATTAGACTCATTGTATCCAGCGTCGCCGCAGGAAAGAGCAACGGCATGAATTCACGCTTTTCGATCCCTATCCCGTGTTCGCCGGTCAATGTTCCTCCGCTGCTCAGACAAAGCATCAGGATCTCTCGGTTTGCCGTATGCACTCGCTCCACCTCGCCATCGATGTTTGGGTCGAACAGCACTGCTGGATGAAGGTTTCCATCGCCGGCATGAAAGACATTGGCGATACGTAAATTGTATTTCACGCTGATCTTAGCTATCTCGCGCAGCACTTCCGGAAGTTTGGAGCGCGGAATGACACCGTCTTGTGTCACGATCCCTGGGGAGAGACGACCGAGAGTACCGATCGCCTTTTTCCGCGCGGACCAGAGTTTAGCGCGCTCCGAAGGCTCCACGGCCTGACGAATTTCGGTCGCGCCGCAGTCACGGCAGAGCGCCTTTACTGTCTCAGACTGTCGCCCAATGCCGAACTCCAGCCCGTCCACTTCAACAATCAGCACAGCCGCAGCAGACCGCGGGAATCCATAGTGAAAGGCATCTTCGACCGTCGCAATAATCTGCTTGTCCATCATTTCAATCGCAGCCGGAACGATACCCGATCCTAAAATCTTCGTCACCGCGAGCGTCGCATTGTCAATATTATCGAATATGCACAAGAGGGTGTGGACGGCTTCAGGAAGTGATGTGAGGCGAACTGTCGCATCCGTTACGATTCCCAAAGTCCCCTCTCCCCCGCAGACCAGACCAAGCAAATCGTATCCGTTGACGTCTTCCGTCTTGTCACCGATCGTTATCATTTCGCCATCCGGCAGGACTACGCCCGCTGAAAGCAGGTGATTAACTGTCACTCCGTACTTCAGTGTATGCGGCCCCCCCGCATTGTTTGAGATGTTTCCGCCGAGAGTGGACGCACCTTGTGACGAAGGGTCGGGAGCGAAACAAAGGCCGGTCGCTGCGACGCTTTTACTAAGCTGCACGTTGACGACTCCCGTTTCAGCGGTCATGCGGCGGTTGCGAAGATCGATCTCAAGAATTCGATTAAGCCGCGAAAGGCCGATCGATACTCCGTCAGCAATAATGGTCCCTCCGGCAAGTCCGGTTCCAGCGCCTCGCGGTGAGAAGCTGACACCTTCAGCGCAGCAGGCCTTAACAACCTCTGCAACCTCTTCACGAGCGCCAGGCAAAACGATGCAACGCGGCAAAGCTCGTTCCAGCGGATAGGCATCGTTTTCGTAAGCTGCCCGTTCAGAATCGCCGACAAGCACATTTTGTTCGCCCACTACCGAGCGAAGCCGGGATATCAGTACTGGTGAATGAGCGTTGTCTTTGGACATTTCCAGCCGATAGTACCCCGTCGACCCAACCAGGGGATTGCGCCTCATAAAATTACGAGCAAAACCTATTTATTTGGGCCCAATTGCCAATAATTTGATCAGTTCGCAAACGATCGCGATCCCCAATTTGGATAATTTTATGGCATCAATCACCTCGGAAGATATAGCAATCAGCATAAAGAGCCTTACCAAACTCTACAGCGTGCCGCGGCTAAAAACTAAGCGAGCAGCAGTTCGTGACCTCACCCTCGACGTCCCCAGCGGCGAAATCTTCGGATTTCTCGGTCCAAACGGCGCAGGCAAGACGACCACGATCAAGATTATTCTTAACTTTATCGAACCGACCGATGGCGCCGCATCGCTTTTCGGTGTCCCTTGTGGGAATGACGATGCGCGCATTCCGGTCGGCTATGTTCCAGAACAGCCCTATTTCCCAAAGTTTTTGACTACTTTAGAAGTCGTCAAGGCACATGGTTCGCTTTCAGGCTTTGGCTCAAAGGATTCCCGCATCAAAGCGGAAGATGTTTTGCGAGACCTCGGAATGTACGAACATCGGCACACACCGCTGTCCAAGCTCTCTAAGGGTATGACTCAGCGCGTCGCTGTCGCGACCGCACTGGTGGGCGACCCGAAGCTGCTTATTCTCGACGAGCCATCGTCCGGCCTCGATCCCGTCGGCAGAAAAGAACTTCGGGATCTTCTGCTGTCTCTCAAGTCGCGCGGTAAAACGATCTTTCTTTCGTCCCATCTTCTCTCGGAGATGGAAGCCATCTGCGATAGAGTTGCAGTCCTTTCGCATGGACGGCTTGTCGGTCAGGGACGTCCTGCCGATATTATCAAGAATAGCGATCAGGCGGTCGTCGTCATGGCCGGTCTGTCGCATATGGATTCACTGTGGCGGCTTGATGCAACATCACTGTCAGCTGAGTTCGAAAGTGATGGACCTTTCGTTCGTTTCACAGTAGCGGGTGATTCCGCCTATCATCTGATCTCCAACTTAATTGAGCACGGAGGAAAACTTGTATCAGTGGTACCACAGCGAGAGACTTTAGAGGACGCCTTTTTGCGGCTCGTTGAATTGGATGTGGCGGCATGACGAATACGATAAGACACCTTTCCACAATTGCCGGCATAACGATGCTGGAAGGCGCGAGGAAGCAGATCTTTCACGTTTTAATGCTCTTTGCAATGACATTGATTGTTATCTCTACCCTACTCGGATTTCTCGACCACAATGTCCAGGTGAAGATCATCCAGGACCTCGTCTGCGTCTCCATTATGGTCTCCGGCTGCCTCATCGCAATTACACTAAGCGTCTCCGGACTCTCGCAGGAAGTTGAGCATCGGACGGTCTACCCCGTGATGGCTAAATCGATCAAGCGATGGGAATTCGTGGTCGGAAAGTATCTGGGGACGGTCGGCACGGTCGCGATCGGTATGTTCATCATGCTGGCAGCATTCTGCGGCATTCTCCT
>PLAD01000012.1 GCA_003134215.1 Armatimonadota bacterium | reverse complement strand
GCAAGCTCCGTCCGAGTGACGTGTACGAGGTATGCCGAATGCTGCTCGGCCGGGGTCGGGAGTTTGGTAGCCGCCAAAAATCCGCGAAGCACTCCTTCGTCGGCGCCGACGCTAAAGCACGGCTGTCCGCTCATGCGGAAACTGCCGAGCCGGTGATTCGGATTCAGCAGTGATACGCTTGACAAGAAATTAAAACTGTAATGAGTTTAAGGTTACGATAAGCTTCTCCGACAAGGAATTCAGGGCTCTTATGACCGTTCTCGTGCCGTTCAAAACCCTCGCCGACCGGTTCCCGCAACTCTTGAGTACCCGAGGGGAACACGCAGCGTTGCGCGAGGAGGTAGTCGGTCTGATCAAAATGATGCTCGCATCAGTCCGTGTGGACGATGCTTGGTACCGACGCCGATATCCCGATGTGAGCGCCGCGGTCGACGCAGGCGAGTACCAATCGACGCGACACCATTTCATCGAGCACGGGTATTTCGAAAATCGGTTGCCTTGCCGTCTCAGCATCGACGAGACTTGGTACATTCAATCGAACGGCGATGTTCTCGCCGGTATCCGCAATGGCGAGATTGAGTCTGCAGAGGAGCATTTCAACCAGTACGGATATGCCGAGGGTCGGCTTCCGTTCAGGCTCTAATCATTGATTGCTGTCTCTCTGTAATCTGTGGCGACCTTTCCCTCTTCGAGTTGCCAGCAGGTTGAGAGTACGGCGCAGTCCGATGTGGAATCGATCCTAAGGACCATGTTGCATGATTGGGTCGCTGGAGGCGCAGATCCGATGGCGATGATTCTTTGCCATTTTGATCTTACTTTCAAATCGGCAGCATACTGGGTCTGAGCTGTCCATTCACCGACCGATAGAGCGATCCGGGTGCCGGCGAAATCTTCCGGTATCCACACGTAGCATGAGGCCGCATATGGGTGATCGGCAGCAAGGAATTGAATTGAGTAGTAACCGCAATTGTTGTCCATCGTTCGTGCCGATGCATCTCGGCGATGCACAACGATATAGTTGCCAACCTCGAATGCCGGCACATCCGGATAGTGCTGCACGGCAGCCGCCGTATGGCTTTGCACGCCGCCGGACCAGTTGTACCTAAAGGTCCGCGAACTCGGCACCAAGTTCACCAGCGACTTAGGGATCAATGTACTGATCGTCCTCAGTATCTTTCCCAGTTTGGCATTCTCGATTTCTTGCTCACGGCTTTGTTCCGTTTTTTGAACGAGCTGCGCCTCCAATTGCACTGAGCGGTTCCACAGTAATTCGAGTTCCGCAATCCGTTGCTCCGCTGACTTGATGAGGCCGAGATCCAGATATTTCATCGCGTCCGACTGCACGACTTCCGGAAACGACCCGTCGATCGCACAATAGGTGAGTGTTTTACCCCCTCCGACATCACGCAGCTCAAGCATTTGTTTGTGTAGTAATGCTTCGTCCCACATTTTTCGCTGCCACCCATCTGTGTGGGAGTAGGCGGCTAATTTGTTCTTGACCTGTTCTTCGCCACCGAGGAAGGTGAAGTGCCATCCGCCATCCGCCAATCGGGTGAATTTCTCATTTGTACTGGTAAAGTAGGCGGTGGGATCGCGGCGGCAGACGTTAAAGTCTGGAATGAGAGGCGACAATTTGGATGAGTAGGCGAATACCTTGTCCCAACCGGACGACCTTTCCCGCATATTCAGAAAGAACTGGTACATCGAAAGATCAATGACGAACAATCCGTCACTATCCCGTAGAAGCTGCATCGTTTTACGTCTAAGGATTTCGTCGCAGTCGGAGACGATGATGATGTCGTCCGGCCGTGCCTCCCAAAGTCCCCGCCTGATGGCGTTGCGCTGAAAGTATTCCATGTTCCAGATGGCCGGCTCCATCGCCGCGTCCCCGCCGCTGTTTGCGAGCACCTTTGAGGTTGGCATGTCGTCAACCACCACATGGATGATTTTCTCTTTGAATTCAAGAAACCGACTTTGATTTTCCAGGTAATAAAGGGGCTTTTGTTTACCCCGAAACGTAACCGGGGCTTCGCAAATCACGAAAAAATCGACACACGATTGGAGTTCACGGAGTCGTAACTCCAACAGCTCGAGTTCGTTAAAAAAAATGAAGCAATCGTAGATTCGCTTTTCCATCAGGTCTGAAACCCCTCTTTTCCCTCGGAATATAATTAGCGCAGCACCTATCCTGGTCTCCAGCATGGCCGAACGCGGCCGCTGCACGGCTTGGCGGGGGATTCACGTCACGCCGGAAATCATTTAGAGTCCTTGACTCGAACATATCCCCCGTCGCTCGACAGGCAGGTTTATGGTTCATTCGGAGTTTATACGGATTGAGGCAAATCACCCGCATTGGACCGGAATCTTACGTCTTTCGACACGCGATAAGTCCGTCGAGCACGAAGGAGTCGGGAACACCGGGACCTACGAATTGACCGGCGGGCGTTTGAAAGTCTTTTGGGAGAAATTCAGTCCTGACGAATTTGAAAACGTTGCAGGTATTTATGTTCATCGTGAATTGTTGGGGGAAATACCAAATATAGAAAGCGTTGTTGCTTTCCGTCTTCTCGACCATGTGCTCTTAGCGAAGAAAGTGACGGTCGTTATCCCAAATGTCAATTATGAAGTAACGCTCCGACTCAACACCTCCGACATTCCCACATTTACCCAGCTGTTCGTTTGGGCAGAATACGAGAGTCCCAATTTACCACCGAGCGCTGACGTCATTGTTGATCTTGGAGCCAACATAGGGCTGGCTACCATTTTTTTTGGATTGAAATATCCAACAGCCAAGATTCTCGCAGTCGAACCCGACGAGAAGAATTTTGCTCTCATGACGGAAAATGTTCGGCCTTTAGGGGGGCGGGTGATCCCGCAACATGGAGCCGCTTGGATAAATGACGGTGTGATCAATTTGCATTTAGAGGATGAGCGAGGGGCATCCCTTGGCGCATGGGGGATTCAGACGTCGGACCGAGCATGCGAATCTGCAACGAAGGTCAAGTGCTGGAAGGTTGGATCAATAATCGATCTTTTCGACCGAGCTCAGGTCGATATACTCAAGATCGATATTGAAGGGGCGGAGTTCGAGATATTTTCGAATGGAATTAATGAGTGGCTCCCCAGGATAAAGCTGTTAATTATCGAGACCCACGACAGATTCAAACCGGGAAGTGAAGCTGCCGTACGGAATGCGGTGGATACTCTATTCGAAGAACTTCCGAGATCGGGCGAGAACCTGTTTTTCAGACGGCGAATTGAATTTCAACAGAGTGCTGAAGCAGTTGATGTGGGTCGAGCCGCGCTGTAGCAGTAGCACTCAATCTTACGGCCGGATCCACGGGCTTCTTGATGGTGAGCGATGCAAGCGGGCCAAACACTTTAGGCAGTCTGTGATTTCCTACGGATTCATCTTTCATGGCGCAACGATCGCTCTCCTGCTCCTAGCCCTGTCCGCCCGGCCCGCCGTGGCTGACAGCG
>PLAD01000190.1 GCA_003134215.1 Armatimonadota bacterium | reverse complement strand
AGGCCGTTTGAAGTGTTACCTTACGGGTTCGAAGCACCTCATCGCCATCGGGTCGAGCGTCACCGAAGTTGAGCTGACGAGCCAGATAAACCCTTCCCTCTTCGTCTGTCACGGAGTTCGACAGATGAAGCGGTCCCAGGTCTACCCAGGAACCTGCGGTAATTCCGGTTTCTTCCACTAGCTCACGTTCTGCACTGGCCTGCATCGGAAGTCGCTTGTCGCCGCCGCCTTCAGGGATTTCCCATGAGTAGGCATTCAGTGTGTATCGGTACTGACCGACAAGGTAGACATAGCCGAATTCGTCGACCGGGACGACACCCAGGGCATAGGTAGGGAATTCCACCACTCCATAGATCCCCGGCTTGCCGTCTGGCCGAATGACATGGTCTTCACGCAGACGAATCCATGGATTGACATAGATTTCTCGACTGCCGACCACTGACCAGTGGCTTTGTTCATCGGAGGCCGTAATTTCGGTCAATCTAGAGCAGTCTTTTCCGTCCGGTAATCAGGTTGTAGATTATAATCATCACTGCAACCAACAGCGCCAAATGGATAAGCATTCCAGCGATATGTATTAAAAATCCGAGAACCCATAGCGCGATCAGGATGACCGCGATAATCCAAAGAATATTGGCCATCAACCGTCCTTCCTGGACCCGATTCGGTTGTATGTTGTCTTGATGCTAAATGGCAACACTGTACGCGTGCACATTGTCGACTCCGTCAACTTCTCTTAATACGGCGACTGCTTCCCCCGCCAGTTCGTCGCCGGCTTCAAAAGTCAGCAGTACGTGCCCTGGACCTGTCGAAATCTCGAGAGAGACACCCTTGGCGGCGCACGCTGACGTCAGCGCTGCAGCCAAACCAGCTCGCTCGTCTGTTTCCAGCAAAAGAACTCTACGCATAGTAGATCTATTCTACCCCCACAGGAGCAGGTGTCCTGCGGCCTCCAAAACCAGCAGCCCTCAACACTTATCTAATGAGAGTGGAAGATGTATCTATGACTGGACCAAAAGAAAAAACCGACGAGAATGAGGACGAGAACGCCGGCGTACGCCACTGCAAACAGTTCTTCACGCTGCAGCTTAATTTGGGAGGCATTAGCGATAATCACGGCCAAACCCATTGGTACGAGCGCGCCCACGGCGAAGTTCGGAACGCGCAGCACCAATATCATTGAAAATGTGAGCAGGGCGTACATCCACCAGAAAGTAGACTTTTCTGCCATTTCGAAGCGCTGTACGGCCGAGAAAAAAAGCGCCATGAAAAGGACGTCTCCTGGGCCTATAAAGGCGATCGGTCCGATTCCGATTCCGTGACTGGTATGCGTGGTGATGCCGGGAACCGAAACAGAAACACTAGAAACGAACTTGGGAGAGTGTTTCACCATGTCATGTGTGAAGCCGCTGCTAGTCATTGCGCCCAAAAAGTCGATGGGCATTGCAATTAACGCCACGGGAAGAAGTAAGTTGCGCTCCTTAACGATTAGCGATAGCAGTGTTCCCAAGCATGTCAGCGCTATTGTCAGCGACAGGCCGGTCAAGGCTGAGAACACGAAAAGCAAAATTTCGTGATGTAAGCCGTGCCGTCTAAATGCAAGCATTGTGAAAGCAACCCATATGGCGATTCCTGCAAAAGCTGTGGCAGCGCAGAGCCCGTTCGTCAGGCGGAGTTGAACCATCGATTGTGTCAGCAACAACTGGAGAAACATAAAGACAATTGTAGGAAGAATAATAAGCGCCGCCTGCTCAATGCCCGGCATTTGATCGAAATCGAAACGATGCAAGGGCAGGACAATGGAGAAGGTCAGATACAGAATCGCTAACATTCCGAATTTGCGCAGTCTGTACTGACTCGTCGTCGCCCTCACACCTTCATCGGTGGCTTTTATTTCGCTCATTAAGCTAATTCACTAGCGGCATTCGCTGCCTGCCTTGTGCAAAAAGTTTTCTATATCATCGATCAGGTTGAACTTCACCAACTCAGAACGAAGTTTAGTGACACCGGGGAAGCCCTTAAAGTAGTGCGGCAGCTGTCCTCGCATTTCTTTCACGGCCCGCTCTTCTCCAACGTTTGGATCGGCAGCGAGAGTTTTCACGTGTCGCAAGGCGACATCGATTCGTTCCAAAAGCGAAGGGGGATCGATCGCCGACCGGCAATCTAGAAGCGCCCGTATTTCTCGGAAAATCCAGGGATTTCCGACCGCGGCTCGCCCGATCATTACTCCGTCACACCCTGTCTCGTCAAGCATTCGGAGGGCGTCTTCCGCAGATTCGATATCGCCGTTACCGATAACAGGAATGGTGACGACATCCTTGACCCGTCGAATTACCGACCAATCAGCGCGCCCGGTGAAACCTTGAGACGCGAAGCGCGCGTGTACGGCAATTGCCGCAGCACCCGAGTCTTGGGCGCGCTGTGCGAATCCTATAGCGGTGGTCTCCTTCGAATCCCAACCAGAACGGATTTTAACTGTGACAGGTATTTTAACTGCCTGCACCATTGCCTTAACGATGTCAGCGGCAAGACATACATCTTTCAATAGAGCGGCCCCTGCCCCGTTTTTTGCTACTTTGGGAACCCAGCAGCCCATGTTAAGATCGATAATGTCGGCGCCGTGCTCTTCCGCTACCATTGCAGCCTCGGCCATCAGCGATGGGTCGCCTCCGAAGAGTTGTACACTGACCGGACGTTCGCTGTCAGTCCAGTCGAACATTCCAAATGTTTTTGCGTTTTTATAGTGAATCGCATGAGACGATAGCAGCTCAGTGACCACCAGCCCCGCGCCCAGCTCACGGCAAATTTGTCGAAACGAGTGGTTCGTTATTCCGGCCATTGGGGCCAGAACAATGGGCGCATCAAGCTTTATGGGTCCAATACTCAGTTGCTTAGATATTATTGTCGGAGCTGTCGGCATGCCAAATTATACCATTGCGTTCTGGCCGGTACTTATTTGAGTGTGGGACTCTAGAAATCAGGTGTATCTACCGAAACCGATGATTGAGTGTCCGGTTGCTGCGTGCACCTACTTCTCTGAAGCGGTTAAGTAGTTAATCTCTCTAAAAATGATACAATGGAGGCGTATTAAGGCAACGTCTGTTTGGAGGTAAAAGGAAAGGGAATGTTAACGACTATCATCAAAGCCTTTAAGAAAGTTAAGCCATCAGGGGTGACCTGCATCCGTTGTGGGTGGAACGGCCCGCGTGAAAAACTGATGAAGGCGCCGCGTATCAACGAAAATGGAGTGACCTATCAGATAGATGCCTGCCCCCAGTGCTTGAGAAATGGCGGACTCGAGTACCACTAGCTGAGCGTATATGTCGCTCGTTTTCGGTTGAGGACTTCCGACCTTCGGCATTGATGGATACGGAAAGCCGCGTTAGGGTAGAATCAACGTCATAGGAGCCATAGAATCGATATGCCAGCAGAAATTGTTCAGACGCCAGTCGCTCCGACAGAAACAGAAGTAGAAAAAGATCTAACGATACCGGGGCCAAACGACTGGGAGATGGTCGACCGTAGTTCGGAACTGGACCATCCGTACATCGTCATCTTATATAATTGCGACTGCCACACATTCGACCAAGTGATATTACAGATGCAAAAGGCGACGGGCTGTTCTCTCGAGCGCGCTAAATCAGTCGCCGATGAAGTGCACAACTCCGGACGGGCGATTGCGTTCTCCGGCTCACTCGACGCCTGTGAGCATGTTGCGAAGGTCCTCAGAGAGATAAAGCTTCAGGTTGAAACCGATCGTTCAATGTGATAGTGAAACAGGCACTGTATAGTTGTCTGTTCCAGAACTCCCAAGTATCGTTTCTCCGACTGTTCCGGGTTCTGCTTCGCTCGAATGGGCGCGGCGACTGCAAAAGTCGGAATCGCCTGACACCACATTCCTCTCAAACGCTTTTCCGGTTTTTTGGACACGTGG
>PLAD01000021.1 GCA_003134215.1 Armatimonadota bacterium | reverse complement strand
CTAAACAATAGAACAATTTGATATGTAAATGTTCTGGGGACGTTCTAACGATCCATCTTGCACGGAAATTGCGGGAGAACCAAGTTTTACTGAGCGCCGAAGTTTTACGCCAAAGTGAAGTTCGCGCTTGCCCTCCAGATTACTTTTGCGGTCCGACCTTCGCTATTTATCTAGCTACCATTGTTCTTCCACGTCACTAAAACAAGCTATGTGAAACCATAACAGGCCGGCAGGCCGTAGGTTATGATTGACGCCACAGCTATATATGATGCAACAGCCAAACCCCACCCTCGAAAAGCTTAGGACCGGGCCTATGGCGTGGAATCGTTGGCGAGAGTTGCATCCGAACATTCGGTTGGATTTCAGCGGACAAGATTTACGGAATCTGGATCTGCACGGAGCAAATCTTTCTGGTGCTGATCTCAGCCATGCCAACCTGGCGTCGGTCGATCTCAGCAAGGCAAATCTAGCAGAAGCCGTGCTCCGAAAATCCAATCTCAGGAAAGCCCTTCTTCGTGAGGCCAAGCTAACCAAGGCCGATTTTAGAGGTGCAATGTTATCAGACGCGGACCTCTCTGGATCGAATTTGCGTGATGCCGATCTGACGGAAGCAAGACTTACCTACGCCAAGCTAAACGGAGCCAAGCTGACGAATGCAAAGCTGAGAAGGGCCAAAGCTTCAAAAACTGAGTTCAATGGCGCAGTGCTTATCGACGCTGATCTTGAAGAAGCGAATTTGATGTTCAGCAACCTGACTAACGCCAATCTAAGCGGTGCGGAAATTAATGGTGCTGACTTAAACAAAGCTGATCTTACCGGTGCAAAACTCAGAGGATCTGAGCTGCGCGACTGCTATTTAGGCGGAGCCTGCCTCGCTAACGCGGATTTAGCTGGCGCACACTTTGACGCAGCTGACCTCACCGGGGCAGATCTTAGTAAATCCGATGTGAACGGGGCGAGCTTTATAAGGGCCGACCTTTCGGGCGCCAATCTGACGAGGGCTGATCTGACGGACGCTAACTTCAACGAGGCCGATCTGACTGGTGCAACGCTCGTGGCGGCAGACTTAATAGGGACAGACTTCCGTAACGCAAATCTAACCGGCTGTCGAATTTATTCGATAGCAGCCTGGAACGTCAAATTGGACGGAGCAATTCAGAAGAATCTGCTTATCACCCCAGAAGACCAGCCCACAGTGGAAGTGGACCGGCTCGATGTGGCCCAGTTTCTTTTTCTTCTCCTCAGCAATTCAGAGATACGCTACGTAATCGATACCATAACGTCGAAGGTGGTTTTGATACTCGGCCGGTTTGCCCCTGATCGCAAAGCAATACTTGACGGCTTGCGATCAGCACTTCGTAACAGCGGATATCTTCCAATTCTTTTTGACTTTGAAAAGCCAACTAACCGCGATCTTACGGAGACAATATCAACACTGGCTCACCTAGCTCGATTTGTCGTAGCAGACATCACTGATGCAAAAAGCGTGCCGCAGGAACTGCTTCAGATCGTCCCCCACCTTCCCTCCGTTCCGGTTCAGCCACTGCTCTTGTATTCGGGTACCGAGTACGCAATGTTTGAACACTTCAAGCGATACCCATGGGTCCTAGACATATTGGTCTACGCAAATCTGGAAGATTTGCTTAGCGTTCTGGAGCAGAAGGTCATTACGCCAGCCGAACGCATGCTAGCAGGGATCCCCCCTGCGGGTCCCGTCCCAGGAAGACCTGTTCCTCTCTTGCCTATTTCTGAACCGAGCCTCTTAAAGCAATAGCCCACCAACTTTCTCACTCGCGGTCGTCGGCTTGATTAGAAATTGACGTCGTTTGGGTAAAGTTCCGCGTTTTAACCAAGGCCCTTGCACTTGAAGTTCGAATGCTTACTCAGAAAGGAGTCAAGCTGATAGAGGCTGAACTCCACTCGGCTGGTTTGTCGGCATGTGTTTAATTTGCGTCGTTGCCGGGATTGCAGCCGGCACAAACGACCGTAGCGCGTTATACGGACAAGTGGCGGACAAAGATCGGCGGATGCTAGCCGACGATACGCCCGGAGATGAAGCCGCATTCCGGAAAGCGAAGCTGCGGCGGGACATCCAGGACCGTTTGAACCGGCCAACTTCCGGATACCCCGTGGTTCGGGAATTGACCGGCAACGCATGCCGACACGGACCACCGCGAAGAGACGCCAAGTTCAGGCCCGTGGACTGAAAATCGAACAAACCGGTTCCACCTCGACGCGGCAAAAAAGGTCAGAAATCGCGCCCGGTAATCGTAGCGCGTCTCTAGCTTCGGCTAGCCCCGATCCTGAGTTTTGCGGCCCCGCTGGATTTCTCCAGCGACGGTTATCGTTCGTCTAAGTTGGCGTCACTCGACCCGAAATCGGTTACATGGTAGGGCATCGGAGCTACAATCAACAAAAACTCTCGGAAGTTACTAATAAGATGACACCCGAACAGCGAAGAGCGCTCATAAACGCTCTGTGTGACCTCCCGCAATTCCAAACCGACCGCGACCGCCGGAGCTTTATCCGGGCGGCTTTTGAAGGTCGGGAGTATAGCGCGGATATGGAGAAGGCTCTAACGTGGCTGGATTTGGCGGGTAACCGCCAGACCGTCGCGGACGAGTTTGTCCGGTACATTGAGGGGCATGAACTTGCGCCTGGGGTTTCGGCAATATCTGTTCTGATCGCAGCGATCACGCCGGCGGCAGGGTTGGCGCATAAAGAGGCATTGAAGGAATTGACGGGCCCTCGGCCAACGCCTGCGTTGCCGCCTGGAAGCGGGTTCGATGTCTTCCTCTGCCATAACAGTAGAGACAAACCGGAGGTCAAGAAAGTCGCGCTGATGCTGATAGAGAGCGGTTTGCGGCCCTGGTTGGATGA
>PLAD01000146.1 GCA_003134215.1 Armatimonadota bacterium | reverse complement strand
CGGGATAAACTGAAAATAGTGCGAGCCGATGCTTTTGAGGAACTCGTAGACTTCGAGCGCATGATCCTGGTTGTTCTTGCTGACGACTGTTAATGTATTGAACTCGACTTTGTGCTTCTTCAGAATATCCAGGCCGCGCATGACAGCATCGAACGTTGGACGCTGCTGCTTGTCGACACGGTACCGGTCGTGCAAATGCGCCGGACCGTCGATACTGATGCCTACGAGAAATTGGTTCGCGGCCAGAAACTCGCCCCACTCGTCATCGAGCAGAGTCCCGTTCGTCTGCAGTGCATTGACTATCGTTTTGCCGCCGGCATACTTTTGCTGGATCTCGACAATGCGCTTAAAGAAGTTCAAGCCCATCAACGTCGGCTCGCCGCCCTGCCATGCCATTTCGATCTGAGGCTGGCTCTGGCTCTCGATATACTGCTTAATATACTCTTCCAAAAGGTCGTCCGCCATACGGTATCGCTCTTTAGGGCCGTATAGCTTCTCCTTTTCCAGGTAGTAGCAGTAAGTACAGTCCAAATTGCAGATCGGCCCAATCGGCTTCGTCAGCACATGGTAAGTCGTCCGCCGCGGCGCACTAAAGCTGCGCTCGCCCGGTTTTTCAATCTGTATCAATGGTATTGCCATAGAGATAGTCCGTATTTCCTATGGGCTATTATACTCGCGACTGGATCGGGTACTTGTGGGCGAAAAGATCGGCTAATAGTATACCGCCGGTTTAGGAGTTGGGCCCGTTATGTACCAGTAGCCGAGTTCACCTTGTGGGCATGCGCTAGGAACAATGGTGGGGCCGACCGTTCCTTTGCCCAAATAGTAGTCTCCAATATCGGATATGAAGTGTGAACCGCCGACTGGAATATAGGCCGGTCCCATGGCAGCTGGAGTTCCGCCGTTCTGGGTTGCCGCCGCGGCATCGAACCATGACTGGACAATCGTCTCCGGCCGTCCGTGTAAACCCAGGATATTGGCTGCGACGTCACTCTCAAATGGACCATCCGAGTTATCGCCGTCAGTAAAGCCGGTTAAAACATGTATGCCATTGAAAACTCTGCCCCAGCGCTCCGGTAGCGCGGCACCGCTGTCATCCGTCTTCGCAAGGCAATAACAGTCGTCGAGTAGCAGCCACAAGAGCCTGTCGTTACCACCCACGGGGCCCCACGAGGGTACGAAAGGCACCAGGTAGTTGGTCTGGTTCTGTGTACCTATATTCAGCACTACCGGATAATATTGTCCGCGTGGGCTTTCGACACGCGATACCCAATTCGGGCAGTCGGCGGGTTTCGGCATGGAACATCTGATCCAGTCATTGTCGCCGTCGCCGATGTCGATAACTAAATTAGCAGTGTTCACGCCAAAGTTGGATGTGTCAGCGTCGCCCCATATCCATGGGCGCGGCTCCATCGTTCCGACATGCTCGGGTTCAATATAATCACCGGGCCAGACGTTATTGCCCGTCCAGCAAAACTGCTCGTTGCCGCCTCCAGCATACGGCGTGCTCATGGTATATTGCCAGGCTATTCGGCCATTAGGCCGACCGGGCTCAACGGGGCTCAGACATCCGTATGTAGGCACTAACGAAGACTGCGAGGTTTGACGAGGATAAATCAGATCAGGATTCGTTGTTACGTTGCCTTTCACCTCGTTCAGAGTGCCAATTTTATCAACTACAAATACGTGAATTGTTTCATTTGTATTGACGACGAATCCAGATTGGTCAACCCCGGGCGGCGGCGCCTTCCGAATAGCTTTATAAGAAACCTGCGCGCCGTAACCGTTGTCGGTAATTTTTGATACCATAACTGGATTTGAGCCGGCCCACACGAATTTGTACGGGGGCGTTCCCCCGCTGGCCGTTGCCTTTGCGGTCACTTCATCACCCCTCGACTGCGCTGACAAACTCACTAGCAGCGGAGGACCAGGGGCTTCGAACGCGGGCGTGAAACCCGTCGTATTGTCGGCTGCTCTCCCGCCTGGCCTGATCATTTGATATTCGTACCACGGCAAGACGTAGAGCGGAACGGAGGAGCTTTGCGTTGACGGAGCAACATAAAGTAGTCTGAGGCGGGTAGTCCACCCGGGCGGTAACGACCGCGCGATACGTTTCCGAATATCTGAAGCACAAATCGCTGGCACGTAGCGGTCTATCACAAGATTCTCAACATCGTAGTGGAGTTGGACAACATCACCGTGGCCGTCTAAAGCGATTTCGGCCTCCGCGCCAGGACCTTCTAACGGATAGTTATTTGGACTCTTGAACGAATATGTGACGGTAATGTCCAATGGCTGGGTATGGGAAATCCATGTGCCGTGATCCCCTCGAGTGTAGACCGTTAACACGTCATGGCCGAACAGCCGGGTGCCGTTCACTTCCGTGCCGTGGTCTGCACGAACCACCTTATCGAATTCCGCTAATATAGTATTGCTGGCCGGCGCATTGAACTGTGCGGCGGTTGAGCTTGTAGGAGGGAGAGCAAGATAGCGCGATGTGTCTACGAACGATAATACGCCTGTCGTTGGTAACGGCACTGCCGTGTGTATGCCGATCTTCGCCGCGAATTTGTAGGATCGTTGCACTGACGCCGACTCGGACAGTACTCGGTAAATTGGGAGTCTCCCTTGCGAGTAGGCCGGTACTTTGGCTAACGCGACGACAGAGTAAAAAATAGCAGCAAATAGAACGCGCGATTTCACCATCACTATCTCCTTGTTCGACTCGACAACAGCGTTGCGCTTGACATATACTCGCACAATGACTTCAGTTAACCGACAACACTAGGTTCGAAATAAGCTCCAGGAATGGCCGGCATAAGCCTCTCCATGTCCTTGCAGGATTCGCAATATCGTGGTAAATAGACACATAGTTACATTAGATAACACCGGCTACTGGAGCACAAATACGTGAGCACTGAGATCGCACCGAATGAGCAGAGTACAAGTTTCAATGTGAGCGACGTTGTTAAGGCTTTTGAAGAGACCATCAAGGTTCTGAGTACAAAGATGAAGGAGAGCGGCGAGGCGCAATCGTGGCCTGGCGTATTTCCGACTGGCATAAACTCCGTTTCTATCATAGTTAAGGTCGGCGGCACCGACATCGAGATCAAGGTAAGTGGGCCCGATCCCAAGGCCTGATTCATGCTGCCAGACCTCCTCTATTGAAGATATGTTGTTGCCATCCATACGTAGCTTCCTGGCATAAAATACTGTATAATTGCTTTTGACAGCTCTTGGACAGGAGCAAATTAACTGGTCAACCGCTGATCCTGATCACGATAGCAATAGGGAGACATCATGGCTTGTTCGACATTGGTAGGCAGGGACCCCAAGACCTTAACCCAGGAAGAAATCACAGCTTTGGTTCAGGTTTGCTGTGCCGCGCACGATCTGGACGCAATGGNNTCCGTCAGGCTACATCAATTGTGTTAACAATCGCGGCAAATAGCCGTAATGACCGAGCCCGCTCATGATCTGATGCCGCGTTCGACTTCTAATGACGTCGAACGCGGCCCTATATCGTTAAAACCTTTGCGACGTTCCTAGCCTTACCTCCGTTCCTGGCTGTTGATAATCTGAGGCGCTGTAATGTTTATCAAACACGTTATTTATTTCGACGAAGATGTTGGAACTCAGTCCAAATCGTTTTCCAGCCCGTAGATCTAACACGCCGAACGCCCCTTCAGCCGTTCCGTAACCTTGGCCGGCGGTCGTATCTCCCTCGTAGTAGTAGGCGGCCTGTTCGTAGATGCCTCGCCCGGTCAAGTACTGCAGCGTGGCGATGCCGGAAACTTTCGGAATATCGCCCAATCGCTGTGGTATGGAAGTGTCTTCCGCATCGGCGTACTCGCCTAACACAAAATAAGTGAGGTACCTATTGAGAACAGCCTGATAGCTGGCCTGAACTCCCTGCAAAAGTACTGTATCATTTGACCCTACAACATCCACGTACGTACGCTCAGTGTCTGAGTCATACAGATCCTGCCGAAACGCACCAATGCTCAGGAATGCGCCATTGCGGAGGGTTTTGTCAAACTCCGCTTCCGTGCCGGAGCCTTCTGCAAACGAATAACCGGAGATGTAGTTGATGGTAGGCAGTGAGTCGAAAGAAATCAGGAAGTCGTCTTCTGGGTTGAGCAGCTCAAAGTCGGCCTGATACGCAACAAATCGACGATAACGAATCCGAAACACATCGGTTGAATCTGGAGAGTACGACCCTATCGCGTATGGCAATATTACGGATTTACCCAACCTACCGTTGTCGAGCGGAAAACCTGGAAGAGGGTTGATATAAATGTTGTGGTCTGCCGGATATTCTTGGGCGTAGTTCAACTGGCCGATAAACGACCAATGACGACCCTCATTGACTGAGTCTCGTAAATAGGCCTGCAACGGTTTGATTTTAATCCATGTTGTGTCATCACCGACGCCCGCCCCGAAAAACGAGGGGATGATTTCTTCTGTTCGAAGACTTCGGTCGCCATATGAGCCGCCAACAGAAATTTGATTATTTGACTGTGGCGGAGCGTCCCAACGAATTTCGCCGTCCAGTAAGTCTTCATCGGAGTGCGTAGTGTAGTAATTGAGATCGGTTTGCGGTAGCGAGGTGCGAGTCCCCTCCAGCGAATCCGTTCCCTGGACGATGGCAAGCAACTGACCTCCTCCAGTCGTTTTCATCGAACTTCCGGCTACAAACCTGGATAACTGCGCGTGGTTACGTGAGTCTACATTGTAGGTTTCCGACATGGGAGCTAGGTCCGCCCCCTGATCAGTTTGCTGATAATCTCCCAAGAACAAAAATCCCAAGCGATTGTCGCGGGCCTTCTGGCCCACGACGAGGTTTGCGGTATCGATCGTGTCGTCGGAGTTCTTGCGTACGCCATTCTCGAACTGCGTTTCTCCGCTGATGCCGGCTACCCCGCTTGCGGAATTCGTTTCGGTCAGATACGAGCCGGAGGCATCGTACGAGTGGGTATTGGCTCCAATTGCGTTCAGTTCCGTATCGCCGTAAGATCTAGTTGCCGATCTGACGGCCGTCGGGTCGGCGACCTCCGCCTGGATACGGTTGTTCGCCCCAGGGGCTTCCAGGTTGTAGATCGATGTCGTGCTTACCGGGCTGCCGATGTAGGCGGAGTCGAAGATCGACGAGAACGAGGTCAAGAGTCCGCTTCCGGTCTTCTCCTGTACGAGGCCGAGTGCATATCGCGCGGAAGAAAGACGTGGGTCGAGGACAGTCGCAATGCGAAACTCCTGCTCCGCCTGATAGGTATGCTGCTCTTCATAGTTGACCCTGCCGAGTTCGTAGTGCGCGATGGCCGAGTTCGGCAGCAGTTTTACAGCTTTGAGCGCGTATTTCTGAGCATCAGCAAGGTCCTGTTTGTACAAGTAGACCTCGGCGAGGCGTGCGTAGAGCAGCCCGAAGTCGGGGTCTTGTGCGACAATCGCCTGAATCTGCTCGATTGCGCCGTTCAGATCTCCGCGGTCGACGAGATACGATGCATAGTAGTAGCGCGCCGACGGGCTGTTCGGCGCCAGCGTAATCGCCTGCACGAAAGCATCGTGCGCCGCGGGATACTTCCCTGCGTCCTGCAGCGCCTTGCCGAGTCCGGTATAGGCGTCCGGCGAGTTCGGATCGAGCTTTAATGCAATCCGATACTCTTCGGCTGCCTTGCGAGGATCGTCAAGTTGCTGGTACACTTTCCCAAGCTCTTGATGCACCAGCCACAGACTTGGAGCGAACGCCAACGCCTTTTCGTATTCGCTTCTCGCTTGTTCATACTTTCCAGCCGAAGCGTCTGTACGGCCCTGTGTCAAAAGTGCGAACGGCGAATCCGGATCGATCGAGACGGCAAGCCGTGAATACGCCGCCGCTTCTCGGTTTTTGCTTTCGAAGAACAGGACAGTCGACAGGATTCCATTGGCTTCGGCTGAGCGCGGCGCGATGATCACTGCCTTTCGAGCTGCCGAATCCGCATCGCCCAGGTCGCCGTCCTGCAAATATGAAAGCGCGAGCAGCGACTGGGCCTGATAGATAGACGGATCTGTAGTCGTCGCATTCAGCAGCTCCTGTCTTGCAGCTGTTCCATTACCGCTTTCCAGATCGATCAGTCCGGACACTGCTACTGCAATGGGCTGGGTTGAGATCGGCGTCAGTGACGCTTTCGCCGAATCCGGCTTGCCCTGCGAAAGTTCCGTCAGCGATGTGCCTATAACGGCGTTAGCATCGGTGGGGTCGGCTGCAAGCACCGCGGCATAGGCGGTCAGAGCTCCAGCGGCATCACCGGTCCGGCGCAAAGCATCGCCAGGCGAAGTGGACGGCATTTCAAACACGAGAGGAAGGCCGACGACTTCGCCGGTCCACGAAATAAGGCCGCTGACATCGACCACGATTGGGGCGGACGGCGCCTGGCCCGGCTTCGCCGTGCTTTGCTGATCGTCGGTGAGTTCAACCTGACCAAATGCGTTCTGGAACAGCGCATCGCCGTTGACGACGGTCAGTTGCGTGGCACCGTCGCCGGATATATCCAGCGCAACCTCGGTGCCTCGCACCACTACGTTCGCCGCAGGGGTTATGATGACCTGGCCCGGGCGGATATGGGCCCAGATCACGCCGATCAGGGCTTGAAAAAGATTTTGAGATCGTTGAGATGGAGCAGTGGTACAGACTCTGATTGATGAATTCGAATCGAGCTTTACCTGCGAACCGTCGATGAAAAGAATCTGGCACTGGCCGGCCGGGCCGGTGACTACGGTATCACCCAGGTCCAGATAGTTTCCGACTACGAGTGCTTGCCCTTGCGGTCCACCGGCGCGGCTAACCGTGACACTGCCGCGTTCGGCGATAACAGTGGCTACCAATTTGCCATCGGCCGATGCTCCATGACTGCTCATCAGCATCATCAGCAAACCTGCAATGATGCTGTAGGGCGCTAGACTAAGGTAACGGGGGCTATGGCTTGATGCGGCGGCGACCAAGTTACCGGGAGTTGGCAACTTTGATGGAGAATAGGGAGCGTTAATATCCCGAAGCCGGCAGCGAGAACAGTACAGTAGAAAACGGCACAACTGCCGGATTGATTGCGACTTCACGTGATTTCTTCTTCCTTAAGCTACATCAACGTACCCACAGCGTCCGAACGCGAAATTTAGTCATCGGTATTCGGGGATCACAATTACTGTTTCATAATACCGGATATAGCGAAGAAATTTCCGTGCATGTTCGATGCAGCAAAGATGCAATTACTCGAGCTTTATTTAAAACTATGAGAAATCTAAATGTTTATTTGCCAGAGGTGATTTTCCTGCATAAGACTACTGTATAATTGCTTGTGACAGTGCTTGGACAGGAGCAAGTATACTGGTCAACTACTGATCCAGCTCAAGATAGCAAAGGGTATCCCACATTGTCTAACGTAGTAAATTCTGTTGACCAAGCCGTCGCGGCAAACTTGTCCGGCTTGGCTCTCGTAGCACTCACAAGAAACAACTCACCCACCGATGCTGATCTCGCAAAGGCCATCTCCATTTACACTGATCTTGTTTCGTATCTGACGAGTCGTCAAAACAGTACGACGCCGACCCCAACGCCGGCCGCTTACACACCAACTCAAACGGTAAATCCACTTGTACTGTGCAGCACATGTAAGAATTATCTGCCAAACATGTATGAATATGATATCTGTGAGGCCACCTGCACCTGATTCTCAGTTCGTAATTTGTCTCGGTCCTCCGTCTGCATGCTATAGACGGAGAACCTTTTTTCAACTTAATAACGCTGCGAAATACCCAGACGTCCCTCAGTTCCATGTTGCAGCAGACCGAACTCTTCGTACTGCTTGTTGAGCGCATTGTCCAGTTCCGCAAATACGTTTGTTCGCAGGCCGTATCGCTTACCGACTCTCAAATTCAAAATGCCGAAAGCACCTTGGTCCGATCGATCTGTGTCCGATGTGATGCGGTCGCCCTGGTAATAGTAGGCAATTTGTCCGTAAAAACCTCTGGTATCAAGATACTGAACGGTCCCGATGCCAACATATCGCGGAATTCCCGGAACCCGCTGCGGAACCGCGTCCTCCTCAGCGTTGGTGTATTCTCCCAACATAAAGTAGGAAAGGGTCTTGCTCAGCAATCCTTGATAGCTTGCTTGAGCGCCCTCTACCCGACACGAAGGATAAGGAAGTCCCTGGTTCTGCGATTCAGCGACTGATGCGCCGTTCAACGCTTGACGGTAAACGCCGGCGCTGGCGAAGCCGCCTTTCGGCAGCGTCTTATCGACCTCAAACTCCGCGCTCTGACCATCCGCGACCTCTGCGAAAGAAAAGCTGTTTGCAGTAGGTAGATCGGCAAAGGTGAGGAGGAAATCATCCGTGGGATTGATCAACTGGAAGTCGGTAGGCGCTGCTTGGAGGCGCCGATATCGAAATCTCAAAACTGTGTTGTTGTCGGGCTTATAGGATACTATTCCGTATGGCAGTCCCAGAGTCTTGGAAATCGATAGCCCCAAAGGGGGAGGGTAGCCGACCAGGGAAAATACTGCTGTCGGTGTCTCCTGCACTACCTGCATTTGCGCAACGAAGCTCCATTTACGTCCTTCGTCGAAGTCGTCGCGAATGTAGGCCTGAAACGGTTTGTCACGAAACCAGGCATTTTCAGAAAAAATTGGCGCAGGCCCTAAACTCGAATTTGCCAGCCGCCGTCGATCTCCATAGGAAAGTCCTGCGGTGAACGAGTTCGACTGTTCTGGGTCGATGTTCCAGCGAACCTCGCCGTCCAGGCTGTCCGTGTCCAAGTGATTGGAGTAAAAATTGGGGTCGGTTAAAGGAAGCCAGGTGTCGCCGCCCTGTTGGTCATCGCTTGCCTGGATGATGGCTAAGACGTTCCCACTACCTCCCGTCTTCACGTTAACACCTGAGATGATTCGATTGAGCTGGGTTCTAAATCGATAAGTAGTGTTTGCCGGGTTGGAGGAAATGCCAGTGTCTTGCCCATCGTTAGTTTGTTCGTAGTCGCCAAGAACAAGATAACCCAGAGGCCGATCTTGCGCGTCCTCTCCGACAACAAAATTCGCATCGTTAATAGTTGAATCGGAATTCTGCCTGACCCCGCCCTGGAACTGCGTCGCTCCTCCGACCCCGGCTACTCCTGCACCATTCTTCGTTTCTCCAAGGTAGGACGCAGCACCGTCGTAAGAACCATCGTCCGCCGCCACCGCATCCACTTCCGTATTCCCATAAGACCGTGTGGCAGATCGGACCGCAGTTGGATCGGCTACAGCTGCCTGAATCCGCTCATTTGCACCAGGCGTTTGCAGATTATTGAGCGTTGTTGAGCTTGCAGGACTTCCAACTGAAGCAGAATCGAAAATCGACGAAAAAGAATCGAGGAGTCCGCTCTCTGTTTTTTCTTGCACCAGGCCTAAAGCGTAGCGCGCGGGGGCCAAGCGGGGATCCAGAACCGTAGCAATTCTGAATTCCTGCTCCGCTTGGTAGGTATGCTGCTCTTCGTAATTGACCCTGCCGAGTTCGTAGTGCGCAATCGCGGAGCTCGGCAGCAGTTTTACCGCTTTCAGGGCGTATTTCTGAGCATCGGCAAGGTCCTGCTTGTACAAGTAAACCTCGGCGAGCCGGGCGTACAGTAAGCCGAAGCTCGGGTCACTCAAAATGGTAGACTGAATTTGCTGGAGCGCGCCGTCCAGGTCCCCACGGTCCACGAGATACGATGCATAGTAGTAGCGGGCGGACGGACTTTTCGGTGCCAGCGTAATCGCCTGCACGAACGCATCGTGCGCTGCGGGATATCGTCCGGTGGCCTGAAGCGCCTTGCCAAGGCCGGTATAGGCATCCGGCGATGTGGGATCGAGCTTCAGTGCGATCTGGTACTCTTCAGCGGCCTTCCGCGGATCGTCCAGCTTCTGGTAAATCTCGCCAAGCTCTTGGTGCACCAGCCAGAGCCTGGGAGCGAACGCCAACGCCTTTTCGTATTCGGTTCTCGCCAACTCGTACTTGCCGGCCGAGGCGTCTGTACGACCCTGAGTCAAAAGGGAGAATGGTGAATCCGGATCGATCGCGACGGCAAGGCGCGAATACGCTGCCGCTTCACGAATTTTGCCTTCGAAGAACAGGATTGTCGACAGGGTTCCTGTGGCTTCGGCCGATCGCGGCGCGATAGTGTCGGCCTTGCGCGCTGCCGACTCCGCATCGGTCATGTCGCCATCCTGCAGGTAAGAAATCGCGAGCAGCGACTGCGCCTGATAGAGGGTCGGATCAGCGGACGTCGCACTCAGGAACTCCTGCCGTGCAGTTGTTCCGTTACCGCTTTCCAGGTCGATGAGTCCCGATACCGCAACTGAAATCGGCTGGGTCGAGATCGGCGCCAGCGACGCCTTTGCGACGTCCGCTTTGCCCTGTGAGAGTTCTGTCAGCGATGTGCCCACAATCGCGTTAGCGTCATTCGGGTCGGCTGCCAAAACCGCTGCATAAGCAGTCAAGGCTCCAGATGCATCGCCGGTCTGTCGTAACTTGTCGCCGGGAGAAGTGGACGGCATTTCAAACACCAGGGGAAGACCGACAACATCGCCGGTCCAAGAAATGAGGCCGCTAACGTCCACCACGAAAGGAGCGGTCGGCGCCTGGCCCGGTTTTGCCGTACTTTGCTCATCGTCGGTCACTTCTACCTGTCCGAACGCATTCTGGAACAGCGCATCGCCGTTGACAACGGTCAGTTGGGTTGCTCCGTCGTCGGATATATCCAGTGCAACTTCCGTGCCCCTCACCACCACGTTCGCGGCCGGGGTTAATATGACCTGGCCAGGACGAATATGGGCCCAAATCACCCCGACGAGGGCTTGGAAGATACTATGATGACGTTCTGACGGAGCGGTGGTGCAAACTCTGATTGAGGAATTGGAATCCAGCTTTGCCTGTGATCCGTCCAAGAAGAGAATCTCGCATTGCCCATCCGCACCGGTAACGACCGTATCTCCGAGACCAAGAGAATCGTCAAGAGCAAGAGCGTGTCCTTGCGGTCCGCCGGCGCGGTCGACAGTAACACTGCCGCGTTCCGCGATCACAGTGGCTTCCAGTTTGCCGTCGGCCAATGCGCAATGGCCGGTCAATACGATCGCAAGCAATACAGCAATGAACGAACCCGATGCGGGGCGAATGTGTCGCCGAAAACGGCTCGCAGCGGAAGTGGAGAAATAACGCGGGGCTTGCTCCGCTGCCGGGCTACCGGGGATGGTGGTTATCCGCTGGATTGAGCGGATAAAGTTCAAAAACGAAAGGCGCAACAGTAACAATGTTTGCGATTTCAAGTGATTTACTCTTCCGTAATTTCAATCAACTAACCCAGGGCGTCCGACGTCGATATTTAGTTATCGGCATTCGGGGATCACAATTATGCGCACATATTACCGGAAAAAATAGAAACCGTCACATTATCTGCCAATGAAATCGTGCAACTAAACCTTTAAGCCACGGGAACCGATGTAAGGTTTGCGCGGTACTATAGGTTATGGAACACTTTATGGTCGAGCTTTTCGGGTTTCTTAAGGTGCTCGTGATCTGCATCACGGCGCTGATTGCCCTGGCCCTGGTTTTGTCGGCAATACCGCGCAGTCCTATCCGAGACTTTGCATTGGGGCTAACCCAAAGGGTCGGGGTTACTGCAACTGCATTGGCGCTCGCGCCGCCGATGGATGCCATTCCCATATCCGGCGAAATCTATGATATCGCTGCGTTGATTGGAATTGCATACTATTGGTACACGTTCTTTCAAAAGCAGCAGCGTGTGGAACAACCCTGGCGCGAACACACTCCTTGAGCTGACATATGGCTGGGTACTATCTAGGGCATTATGACTGTTTCGTATGACCGAGTGAAGTACTCTTCCGATCTTGATAACTGTGTTCACTGCGGTTTTTGCTTGCCGGCGTGTCCAACCTATCTTGAAACCGGAAGCGAGGCGGACAGTCCGCGCGGCCGTATAGTGATGATGAAGAAGCTTCATGAAGGCGACGTGGAGCAGAAATCGGTTGATCTTCGTCGGCATATCGACAAATGCCTTGGCTGCCTCGCCTGCGAGCCGGCTTGCCCGTCCGGAGTTCGATACGGCGACCTTCTCGATGTCGCCCGTGACCGGATGAATGAGGCGCGACCCTTCCTTCAGCGTACTGCACGGGCTAGCCTTCTTACCTCGCTTACCGATCCCGACAAGCTGAGAACCGTTCTGAAAGCTTCCAAGCTGTCCGGCGGACTGCCGGAATCGGTAGCTCGGCTGCTAATGGGAGACCCGTTGGGAACACCTTCCCGACTCAGTCTGCCGCAGGAATTCGATATCGCGCCGCTTCCCAGCATTATTCGCCCAACGGGAGAGCGGCGCGCGAGGGTGGGAATGCTGACGGGCTGTGTCATGCGTGTGCTCTACGGCGATGTCAACTCCGACACGGCCGCGATTCTCGCGGCAAACGGCTGTGAGGTGCTTATCAACCAGCATCAAGGATGCTGTGGCGCGCTGCACGGGCACAACGGATTTCGCGTCCAGGCGCGAACTCTTGCAAAGAAGCTGATCGATGCCTTTACTCCGTTCGACGGCCTCGACGCGATCGTCATAAACTCCGCCGGCTGCGGCAGTTCGATGAAGGAATTTGGACACCTACTTGCCGATGATCCAGCATATACATCACGGGCGGCAGCTTTCTCCGCACTTTGTTTCGATACCTCTGAGTTCCTCGATCAGCTAGGTTGGATTGCTCCGCTGAAGAGCCTGCCCATCAAAGCTGCGTATCACGATGCGTGCCACCTCGCGCACGCCCAGCGTGTCACAGAAGCGCCGCGCCGGCTGCTAGGCCAGATTCCCGACCTTACGCTGCTCCCGCTGCCCGAAGCCGATGTCTGCTGCGGCAGCGCAGGAATCTATAATCTCACCGAGCCGGATATGGCGAAGAGCTTGCAGCGCCGGAAGGTGCAAAATGTGATTGCCTCCGGTGCGAGTGTCGTGGTGACCGGCAATCCAGGATGCCTCGCATGGATTTCTGCGGGACTGACCGAGCACGATATTCCGGTGTTCCACCCTGCATCCGTGCTGAGAGCATCCCTTGCCGTCGATCCGCTCTTCTCAGCGGAACTTTAGGCGAGTAATCTCGTTGTTAAGATGAACTGACTCTTCGTTTTTGATGTCAGCTAATGATCGGAACCGTTCAGCAAAGGATCGATTTCTCAATGGTTACAAAATATTGTCTGGCCGCTCTTCTCCTTGCGGCTACCCTGTTTATTGCGGCTAAGCCCGTTTTCGCCGACGATTCCAACCCGCCGACCAGCGTCTACGATTTCACTGTGACCAGTATCGACGGTACCAGCGTCCCTCTTTCTACCTACAAAGGAGATGTCCTGTTGATTGTTAACACAGCGTCGCTGTGCGGCAACACCCCGCAGTATAAACCTTTGGAAGCGATCTACGAAAAGTACAAGAGCAAAGGCTTTCGTATTCTTGCGTTCCCGGCCAACAACTTTGCTCATCAGGAGCCCGGGGATAATCCCTCAATCAAGGAGTTTTGCACCGGCAAGTATCATGTGTCTTTCGACCTCTTCAGTAAAATCTCGGTCGCCGGCGACGATCAGGCGCCGCTTTATACCTATTTAACCAGCTTTACGACCGACCCTGCGTTCGGCGGGCCGATCGAATGGAACTTTGCGAAGTTCTTGATTGCACGCGACGGCACCATCGTCAATCGCTTCAAAGCCAGCCATTACCCGGACCAGCCGGATGTGACATCGGCGATTGAAGCCGAGCTAGCCAAGCCTGCCCCATGAGTTCCACCGGCGGTCTGATCGAACCGGCGCTGCTTCGGCGGCTGGAACATCTTAATCTCTCGACGAAGCGCCGGTTTGCATCCACTCAAACCGGCGACCGCCGGAGCGATCGCCGCGGGCTGAGCATCGAGTTCTCAGATTACCGTGAGTATCAGCTAGGCGACGATCTTCGGTATGTCGACTGGAAGGCGTATGGGCGGCTTGAAAAGCTGTTTTTAAAGCTGTTTCTCGACGAGGAAGACCTGAATGTCCACCTCTTGATCGACAGCAGCAGCTCGATGGGTTTCGGCTCTCCGATGAGCAAACGAGCCTATGCGCAGCGGGCAGCCGCAGCAATCGGTTTTGTCGCACTGTACAAGAACAACCGGGTCGATGCGGCCGCTTTTACGACAGGAATCGCCGGTCGGGTGCTTCCAATGCGCGGCGAGAAGTCGATCCCGGTTTTTTTGCGTCAGCTTGCGAAGATGCCGGAAACTGGCGGGGAGACTGCGTTTTCGCAAGTGGTCGCTCAATACGCAGCGACAGCGCCGCCTGCGGGACTGGTAGTGATATTCTCCGATTTTTTCGACCCAAGCATACCGACGGCGTTGGCGGCTCTCGTCGGTCGTCGCCATCAGGTGGTTCTCGTGCAGGTGCTGGACCGGGCAGAGGTCGATCCGCAGATCACCGGCGACCTTAGCCTGGTTGACTCGGAAACGGGCCAGACTCATGAAGTTGCTCTGTCCGACTATGAGATCGAGCAGTATTTAGTGCGGCTGTCACAGTACACGGAAGAGCTGACTATGACAGCGCGCAAATTTGGAATGGACTTCATCCGCGTCGTCAGCGACGAGCCGGTCGAGAATTTAGTACTTAAGTCCTTGCGGTCAGCCGGCATCGTAGTCGGTTGACCGCAAGCAATCAGTCCATTGCCAGGTAGTCGGTGCAGTGGCTTCGCGCCTCGGTGTAAATAACCACCGGCTCAATAAGACTGTTAATACGGACAACGGGGAGACCGGCGTAGCTGTGCTGATTATGCTGCGCTGCCGATTGAGTCATGGCAAAGCATTCGTACTCCTCCTTGCGCAGTGCGATCAATGCGGTTGGCCTTTTTTCGGGCGCAATCCGCTGCAGTTCCAGTTCAATAACTTCCTTGATGTTTTCCACGTATATATCCCAGCCTTCTCGATAATAGCGAGTTCGTTTAACACTAAGATAATTACATAATAGGCGATACCCATACATCCGCGAAATGCAGGATATTGGGGAGCAATCATGTTCCATACAGGCGGTCGCCGAAGTCGCCGAGGCCGGGGAGGATGTATTTTTTGTCGTTGAGCTCCCGATCGAGGGCTGCAGTGTAGATCTCCACGGCTGGGTAAAGTCTACTAAGCAGGTCGACGCCTTCCGGGGCGGCAACTATGCTCAGCATTTTGATT
>PLAD01000238.1 GCA_003134215.1 Armatimonadota bacterium | reverse complement strand
ATCCAAGTGGAAATCCCAACTATACGGAAGACGATGTCAAAGCAGGCGCCAGGTCTTTCAGCGGCTGGAACCTGCGCGGGGGCGAGTTCTACTATAACGAAGCGCAGCACGACAACTCAATCAAGACATTCATGGGACGAACCGGGAATTTCAACGGCGACGACATTATAGACATACTGGTATCGCTTCCGTCGACAGCGAATTATATCTGCTCCAAGCTCTTTCGCTACTTTGCTTACCAGACTCCCGATCCCGACGTGATGAACGCGCTGGTGGCCACATACTACGGCAGCGGCTACGACATTAAGGCCGTGGTCGGATTGATTTTGAAATCGAACGCGTTCTACTCTCCCGAGGCAAGATTTGCCCTCATCAAGAGTCCCGTTGACTACGTGGTAGGGACCGTGAAGATGGCTGGGATGGCGGAATACTTCACCCCTCCGGCTGCCGAACTCACTATGGCCAACGATGTTGCAACACCGCTCTATCAGCCCGGTTCGCCGACCGGAGGCCTCCAGGAGGCCTTTCCGCACCGTCAGCGACGGGGCGCAATGGGATTGATCGCGGAACTCGTCCAGTCGTTCCGTGCCATGGGGCAGGACATTTTGGAACCACCCAGTGTTAAAGGCTGGGACGGCGGTACGTATTGGATTAACACTGATTCCCTTCAGGCACGCTCCAAGTTCGCAAGCACAATATCCCGCTTGCCGGCTCTTCCTCTCGAAGACTGGATTCCTGTCCGTGGGATACAGCCGGCGGACTATAATGGGTCCAGCTTTGATGCAGCCTCGATCCTCAACCGTCTCCTCTACCAGTTTGGACCTCTCAGTCCGACAGACAATGAGCGAGCGATTCTGCTCAACTACGCACAGTCCCTGCCCGACGCTGTTCAGGCAACGCGCGCGTTGCTGTCACTTATCCTTTCAATGCCAGACTATCAGGTTTGTTAACGACGGTTTTACGGGAGTCACATTTAAGATGTCAATTACAAGAAGAACGCTCTTAAAAAACGGAGCTGCGGTCGTCGCAGTCGGCCTAGCCGTTCCACCATGGCTTTCAAAGATGGTGTGGGCGGACAACGGTGCGGCTTTGAACTTCCACAAGGATGTGCCGGACGATCGTATCCTGGTCGTAGTTCAGCTCACCGGCGGAAACGACGGTCTCAATACCGTGATCCCGTACTCCGACATGAACTATCATGTGAACCGACCTAACATTGGAGTCGCCGACAGTCAGGTATTGCATCTGACCGACTCGATCGGCTTAAATCCCGCGATGACTGGGATGAAAGAGCTATGGGACAATAAGCAGCTCGCGATTGTCCAGGGCGTCGGCTATCCCAATCCAAATCGCTCCCACTTTCGGTCGATGGAGATATGGCAGACCGCTGAGCCGGAAACGATGGCGACAGAGGGATGGATTGGGAAGTATCTCGATGCAATTCGCGATGGCCGCGCTTCAGCGCTGACCGGGATAAATATCGGCACCGAAGCTGATCCCGCTCTTGCAAGCGCGCACGCTGCCGTTCCCACCATTCAGGGGCTAGCTAACTTCGGCGTTATCTATCCGTCCACACCCGACGGTGATGCTCGTCAAGCTGTACTAAGGCAGCTGCAGACAGCCGACAGTCGATCGCCCTACGGCGCGTTCCTCCAGCAAACAGGAGAAGAGCTTTACGATTCTGTCGACAAAGTAAGGATCGCCACCGCAGCCTATCATTCTAACGTTACCTATGGAGGCGACAGCTTTGGCAAGGGTATGCAGGAGATCGCCACCCTCATTTCGGCTGACATGGGAACCAAGGTCTTCTACATCTCCTTCAGCGGATTCGACACGCACACTAACCAGGTTCGTCGCCAGCCGCAGCTCCTCGCGCAGTTGTCCGACGGCATCAACTCCTTTATGAAGGATATGGCCGGGATGGGCAAGCAGGACAAGGTGATGGTCATGTGCTTCTCCGAGTTCGGTCGCCGGGTCCATGAGAACGCTGGAGGCGGTACGGATCACGGCACCGCAAGTGAAATGTTCATTGTCGGATCGGGTGTCCAGAGCGGCCTTTACGGAACATACCCGAGCCTTACCGATCTCGACCAGGGTGATCTAAAGTTCAGTACCGACTTCCGATCTGTCTACGCAACGGTGCTCGATAGGTGGATGGGCGCCGATAGCGAACGTGTTCTCGGACAGAGGTTTAATAACCTGACGTTTGTTTGACACCAATTGAAGGGCGCGGCGATCGCTAGGTCGCTGCGCCCTGTTTCTACACCTAAAATGAACCGGCGTAGCATTCAATATCGTAGTTAATAATTCTCGATTGAGGATTTGAAAACTGCACAGTCGTTGAGAGCTGACTGCCCGCCCCTAGCTCGTCGAGCTTTACGGTTCTAATCGGATTCCCGTCAATTTCACCCGCTGCTCCGACGATCGTTATTCCGGGTGCCAGGCCCTTGAACACCATTTGCAAAGGTCCCTTGATTGACTTATGGCTGACGTTCTTGACGACGATCGTTCGGTAAATCGCGCCGGTCTTCTGATTGGAAATCAAATTCAGCTGCGTAAACTCAATCGATTTCGTCACTTCGCGAGCATAGTCTTCTGGAGTGAGCATAAACGCCTGCTGCCGACCATCGAACGTGCCGCAGCCCACTATATCACCGTCGTTGTTGATACCGGTCGCTTTATGTAGAATCCAACGCGAATCCGGTGGAAGAAGATCGTTGAGATCCTGCATGCCGCGAACTTGATCCCAGATCATTGCTCGCCCGAGTTTCATCTCGCATTGAGGAGTCGGATAAGCCCAACCGACGACTTGCCCCACATCGTTAATCGCGTATCCTGCCGAAAAAGACATTCCGAAGAGCGAGCCTAATTCAACCAGGCCGGATGGAGTCCAGAGGGCGCACTGCAGGACGTTTGCTAATACACCGTGCGCCGCCGCACCGCAGATCGTCCCAGAGTTATTAATGCCATACGCAACTGTTGGCAGCGTTTCTCGACCCGCGAGTTCTGTGATACCGTCGTCCTCCCGCCAGCAGAAGGCGCGGTATCCCCATGGCTCGTCAACCTGCGACCAACCCACGGCCACTCCGGAATCGTTGATGGCATACGCATAACTTCGTCCTGTTCCAAGTGCACCGATGTCAGTCATGCCGGATTCGTGATTCCAAACGTAACCGTGGACCATGTTATCCGCATTATGGGAGTAACCGACAACGCGCCCGGATTCATTGATATCGGTTGCTACGCTGAACGCTTCATCCTCTTCGATGCTTGCAAGCAGTCCAAGGTCGTACATTTGACCATGACCAAGAAGAAAGGCGCGCAGGGAGTTGTTGGGGGTCGCAACATATCCGACAATCACGCCTTTGTCGTTGATGTTTGTCGCAAAGCTCGATTGACCGTAAACAGAGCCGAGGTCTGGGACGAGACCGTGTTCGCTGGACCAGGCGAATGCTCTGGTCACCGACTTCGCCTGTTCGGATGCGTGGCCCACAACCTGGCCGAAGTTGTTGATCATAGACGCGACGCTATAGCCGCCCTTATCGATGGGACGCAAGCTTGATATCGAATAGAGCTTGGCGGCAGGTCGACACGCTGAGCTTACCCGCAGGAACGTTGTGCTGTTAGCTGGATTCATCCATGGACAGTATCGACGGAAATGTGGACTTGCTTAGGAAAGATTATACATCACGGTGTGACAACCACCGGAACAGAGATGTTGTCGGTCTTGGGTGGGAAGCAAGCGCTGGTATTACATCCCTGATACTGAACGGATACCGAAAGCTTGTAGAGTCCGGGCTTTACGCTTTTGGATGCGGTAATTGGAATCTTAACGATGTTGCTGCCCAGATAAACCAGGAGAGGCTGCTGGGAAAGCGAAGGAGCATTAATCACAACAGCCTTAGGATAAATCACTGCTCCAAACTTAAAGCCTGGCGTTACCACCTCCGACACTGCGGTGGGGATCAGGTCAGGGTCCTTAGGCTTTGCAGCATTGATGTGAAAGCCTGAAATGACTGAGAGTTTAACATCGATTGTCGATTTGCCGCCGGCGGGAATTGTTGCCGGCTCTGCTTTGGCTGACGTCGACACATATTTCAGGCCGCTGGGAACCTGCCCAAATGCTACTGACGCTGCGAGTGCCACGATCGCTGTCGAAAGAACTGAGACTGACGGTTTAAGTAGCTTCATTGTTAACCTTATGAGACTTGATTGCCACACAACATTGCAGTGCGATCTTGCACTATTATGATGGTGCCAGACGAAAAAAGCGGAGGGCCTGCGCCCTCCGCACTTTTACATTGAAACTATCGCTGACCGTTATTGCTGTTTGAGTCGTTTCGTCCCGAACCATAGCCACTGCCGCTGTAGCTTTGGGAACCGCTGCCATTCGACCTGTTGCTATAGCCGGAACCGGAGCCTTGGGATGAACTATCCGATCCTCCGCCCCAGTTGGAGCCGTCATGAGACGACGACCGGTCGCCGCCGTTGTAGCTGCGCTGCGATCCACCGGAGTATCCGCCGCCGTAGCCGGCGCCGCCATTGAAGTCTCGGCCGCTTCCGTTGTAGTTGCCGCGATCCCCGCCGGATTGGCCGTAACCGTACTGCCGGTCTCCACCGCCATAGGAATGTTGATCGTAACCGTCACCGCCGTTGGTTCTGTAACCAGGAGCAGTTCGATATTGGCTTCCGCCGTCGTAGCTGTCATGGTAGTCGTGGCGACGGGCATCCGATGGGCCATACACGACCGGTCCGCTATAGTAACCGTCTCTCCAGCGGTGATACCTGTCGTACGAGCCGGGAGTCCAATACCGGTATCCGCCGCCATCGTAGTTTCGGTATCCGATGTGGAAATTATCCGTCGATATTGAGAACGAAAATGAGCTGTCAGCGGAAGCCGGCTTGACCGAGCCGAACATCATTGAAAGTCCCGCTGTCAACGCCAGTGCCGAAGTCAACGCGAGCTTTGCGAAATCGAATGTTTTTACTTTTGTCTGCATCGAAGTTTCCTTTTTCTCGGTAAGTTTTGCTTGCTTGCCTTATGAAGAAAAGACTGAGTAAACGGCCTGGATGTTCCTGCTTCAGGAAAGAAAATCAAAACAGCCTGCGCCACGCAAGTGACACAGGCTGATTTGGAGATGGCGGAGCGTGAGAGATTTGAACTCTCGCGGGCAGTATTAGTACCCCTACAGGTTTAGCAAACCCGCCCCTTCAGCCACTTGGGTAACGCTCCACAAGTAAATGCATCGCTTGGAAATTCCGTACAGATGCACGCGCCGAAGTTCGAATATTCTAGCACAACAACACCTTTTTTGCAACGTCTGTGCCTGATGGTACACTTACATAATGTCTATCTTTGGAATGCGAACGAATGCCATGAGTGTAGCGTCCCATGAACCTAGTTACCGGTGAAGAAGTGGAGAGGTGGCATTCCCGCGTTAATACGGACACTGAGTAAGGCCTATCCGACTACCACTGCTTTTCTTTCGAATGCCGTGGGACTTAAGTATCCCAGACTGGAATGTCGACGATGTCGGTTGTACCAGATTTCGA
>PLAD01000392.1 GCA_003134215.1 Armatimonadota bacterium | reverse complement strand
AAGGCGAAGTTTGACAGGACCAAAACTCACGTTAACGTCGGCACGATCGGCCACGTTGACCACGGCAAGACGTCTCTGACCGCGGCAATCACGACTGTGCTGGCGAAGACCGGCGGCGCGACCGCAAAGAAGTATGCCGACATCGATGCAGCGCCGGAAGAGCGCGAGCGTGGTATTACGATCAACACAGCGCACGTCGAGTATGAGACGGCAACCCGCCACTATGCTCATGTCGACTGCCCGGGCCACGCCGACTATATCAAGAACATGATTACCGGCGCCGCCCAGATGGACGGTGCGATTCTGGTTGTCTCGGCGGCTGACGGCCCCATGCCGCAGACCCGTGAGCACATTCTTCTGGCCCGCCAGGTTGGCGTTCCTTCCATCGTGGTCTACTTGAACAAAGCCGATCAGGTGGATGACGCGGAACTGATCGAACTGGTCGAACTTGAGGTTCGTGAACTTCTTTCCAAGTACGATTTCGACGGCGACAATACCCCGGTCATTATCGGCTCTGCGGTCAAGGCGCTGGACGGCGATCAGTCGGAAATCGGCGAACCGTCGATCACCCGGCTCCTTGCAGCAGTCGATGCCTTCATCCCGGCTCCGGTGCGCGACACTGAGAAGCCGTTCCTGATGCCTGTCGAAGACACCATGACCATAACCGGACGCGGCACTGTTGCGACCGGTCGTGTCGAGCGCGGCGTCCTGAAGGCGGGTGAGCCGCTGGAACTGATCGGTATCCGTGCGACGAAGAACACTGTCGCGACATCGATGGAAATGTTCCGCAAGATCCTGGACACGGTTCAGGCCGGCGACAACGCGGGCATCCTGCTGCGCGGCGTCGACCGGAAGGACATCGAGCGCGGCCAGGTTCTTGCCAAGCCGGGTTCGATCAAGCCGCACACAAAGTTCGAAGCGGAAGTCTATATCCTCTCGAAGGAAGAAGGCGGTCGTCACACTCCGTTCTTCACCGGTTACCGCCCGCAGTTCTACTTCCGTACGACCGATGTCACCGGAAATCTTGGACTGCCGGAAGGTGTGGAGATGGTTATGCCTGGCGATAACATCAAGATCTCTGCTGAGTTGATCAACCCGATCGCTCTGGAAGAGGGACTGCGCTTCGCCATCCGTGAAGGCGGCCGCACTGTTGGCGCCGGGGTCATCAGTAAGATCATCGAAGACGCCCCCGCGGGCAAGAAATAATCCTGATAGTAGGGGCGGAGCTTGTCTCCACTCCTACGAACAGCCCTTGAGCTAAGACTTAAGAAGTGCAACTCTTGCAGTTGATGATCAAGAGTTGTTGGATTAACGTAGTGAACAAACAAGTAGGTTATAAACATTATGCGTCGCGACAAAGTTAGAATAAGATTGAGAGCCTTCGATCACCGTCTTTTGGATCAGTCGGCTGAGAAAATCGTCGAGACCGTGCGTCGAACTGGAGCACAGATCTCAGGACCGGTACTTCTGCCGACCGAAATCGATCGATTTACCGTGATCAAAGGGCCGACGATCGACAAAGAGTCGATGGAGCATTTTGAAATGCGGACGCACAAGCGTCTGATAGATATCCTGAACCCAGGACCGAAGACGATCGATGCACTGGCGGCGTTAGACTTGCCGTCGGGCGTAGATATCGAAATAAAATTGTAAGAAGAGTCCGGATTTCCTGGACTTTGTAGTATAATGATCGGGCGCTTTTACACGCGCCACGTAGTTCCATGAATGCCGCGTCACGCAAGACTGCTCGTCTAACGAGGTCCCAGGTGCGCCGTGGAGGATGATATGCCGAGAGCAATTCTTGGGCGAAAGTTGGGCATGACCCAAATTTTCGCCGCCGATGGTCGGGTTACCCCGGTCACCGTAATCGAAGCTGGACCGAACTTCGTTACGCAAATTAAGACATTAGAAAAAGACGGATACACCGCTTTACAGGTTGGCTTTGGCGAGCAGAAAGCTCATCGGCTGACTTCTCCCGAACTGGGTCACCTCCGTGCAGCAAGCGTTAAGCCGCTGCGCCGCCTGCAGGAAATTGACGCGGACGATGCCGGTCTTAACCTTGGCGATGAGTCCAAGGTAGACATCTTCGCCGAAGGCGATAAGATCAGCGTCACCGGAATCTCCAAGGGTAAAGGTTTTGCCGGTGTGGTCAAGCGCTACCATTTTCATGGCGGCGACATGACTCACGGTTCTATGATCCACCGAAAGCCGCAATCCGGCGGCGCAACCGATCCGGCGCATACCCTCAAGGGTACGAAAAAGCCTGGCCATATGGGCGCTGAAAAAGTTACCCAACTTGGCCTTAAGGTCGTGCGTGTCGATCTGGAAAAGAACCTCCTCCTGGTGAAGGGCGCTGTGCCTGGAGCCAACGGTGGTTACGTCCTGGTCGAAAAGAGGACTCGCTAACCCGCGAAGGAAAATACAATGCCACAAACAACTTTGAAGAAAAGTGACGGCAGCGGCGCGGGAAGCGTCGCGCTAAGCGAAAAGCTCTTCGGAGCGAATATTAATAAGGGTCTGATTCATCAGGCTGTCTTGACCGAGGTCGCGAACAGCCGCCAGGGTACACAAAGCACCAAGACCCGCGGTACTGTTCATCACACTACCCGAAAGCCTTATAAGCAAAAGGGAACTGGGCGTGCGCGGCAGGGTATGACGTCCGCCCCGCACTATCGCCACGGCGGGGTTGCAATGGGTCCGCTTCCTCGAAATGTCCAGCTCAGCCTACCGAAGAAGATGCGCCGTGCTGCAATCGCTGCCGCGTTGACCTCCAGAGCTCAAGATGATGCGATCGTCATACTAGATGCGCTTAATTTTGATACCATAAGTACTAAGGCCGCGTTCGCTTTGCTGTTGCAGCTCGGCGTTGCCGGTCAGCAGGTCCTGTTGGTCATTCCGGAAAACAATCCGGTCGTCTACAAGTCGTTCCGTAATATTCCTGGAGTAGAAGTTCGGATTGCTCCTGCATTCTCTACGCGAGACGTGTTGAAGGCTCAATCGATAATTTTCACTCAGGACTCGTTATCCAAGATCGAATCGGTCTGGGCGGGCGCATAAGGATAGAGAGACAATGAGTTCCACAACAAAAAGCCCATACGAAATAATCATTCGCCCGATCGTTACAGAAAAGACTGTCCGCGACTCCGATGTCGATGATACGGTGTCCCGTAAGTATACGTTTCAGGTTGCACAGAACGCTAACAAGTACGAGATCAAGTGGGCCCTTCAGGTGATCCAGCAGGATATCAAGGCGCCGGTCGACATTGTCGATGTCCATACATATCGAGTGCGAGCCAAGGCGCGAAACGGTCGATTCTTTAAAAGAGCAAACAAGGGACACACGTCGGCCTGGAAAAAGGCTATCGTCACCCTTAAGCCCGGTCAACAGATCGAGCTGATTGAAGGCGTCTAACTAGGACATTTATCATGCCAATTAAGAAATATAATCCAACGACACCATCCCGTCGCTTTAGAACGGTTTCCACCTATTCGGAAATCACGCATACGACGCCTGAAAAGTCGCTGCTTCGCCCAAATCCGCACTCCGGCGGCCGCAACAATAAGGGTCGGCGTACCGCGGTCAATACGGCCGGCGGTAACAAGACGATGTACCGCATTATCGACTTCAAGCGCGATAAGCCGGGAGTTCCGGGCAAGGTCTTTTCGGTGGAGTACGATCCCAACCGAACTGCCCGCATCGCCTTGATCCACTATGCTGACGGCGAGAAGAGATATATCCTCTGGCCGGTCGGGGTGAGCGTCGGTGACACCATTGTTTCCGGCGAAGGCTCCGACATCAAGCCAGGGAATGCGCTGCCTTTGAAGTCCATTCCGGTTGGCACCCAGGTGCACAACATTGAGCTTAATCCAGGCAAGGGCGGACAGCTCGTTCGCAGCGCCGGCGGGGTTGCTCAACTGATGGCGAAGGAAGGCAAGTACGTTACAATACGTCTAGCCTCATCCGAAACTCGATTGATCCTGGCTGAATGCTATGCGACCATCGGGCAGATTGGAAACCTCGAGCATGAAAATATCAAGCACGGTAAGGCCGGTAAGAAACGATGGCTGGGTGTCTATATGCACAACCGCGGCGTCGTCATGTCACCGAGAGACCATCCGCACGGCGGTGGTGAAGCGAAGTCGCCTGTCGGCCGAAAGAAGGGACCTGTCTCCGCGACTGGCGTCCTGGCCATTGGCTTTAGAACTCGCCGGAACAAGTCGACTCAGAAGTTCCGCATTCGACGCAGAGGGAGTAAGTAATCGATGGGTCGCTCATTAAAAAAGGGGCCGTACGCCGAGCCCAAACTGCTGCAGAAGATCGATGACATGAACGCACGCAACGAGAAGCGGATCATCAAGACATGGTCTCGCAGATCGACGATCTTCCCGCAGATGATCGGACACACTCTTGCAGTGCATGACGGCCGGAAGCATATCCCGGTTTTCGTCACTGAGAACATGGTAGGGCACAAGCTTGGTGAGTTTGCGTTGACGCGAACTTTCAAGGGCCACGCCGGTTCTAAAGACACGCGTAGTCGGGTGCGCTAGGAGATTTAGATGGAACGTCCTTTAAATACAGCCGCTCGCGACAAAGCGGTCTACAAGATAATTGAACAATATATAAAATCGTCAGAGAAACGCCATACCCCGGTCACCCGTGTGAAGGTCGCCAAAACTGAGGGCGGCGGCGTCAGCGTCTCCGTCTACACGAGCAGACCTGGAGTTCTTGAAGCTGAGTCGACTGAGTTGACCAATTCGCTTAGAGATGAGTTCGGCGACAAGCCGGTTACGTTGAACATCATTCCGGAAGCCCGCGCAGTTGCGAAGTTCGTTCGCGTCTCGCCTCGCAAGGCTCGCCTGGTAATAGAAGCGATCAAGGGCAAGCGTGTTTCCGATGCGCTCGCGATCTTGAAGTTCACGCCGAATCATGCTTCGGAACCACTTAGTAAGGTTCTGGCGTCCGCAGCGGCAAACGCTCAGGAATCGTGGGGTGCGGCTCCGACGGAACTGAAGATTGCGAACTTCATCGCTGACGGTGGGCCGTCGCTCAAGCGACTTCATCCGAGAGCGCAGGGACGAGCGTACAGGATATTGAAGCGTACCAGTCATCTCACGGTCGTGTTGCTGGATGCTCCGGCGCCGGTTCGACGTAAGACTGCTGTTAAGTCGACAAAGAAGACGTCGGTTCGTACGAAGCCAACTGAACCAGTTGCTGCAGCGACGACTGAAGCGTAATTAAGAGGAACCACTATGGGTCAAAAAATTCATCCTATCGGATTTCGAATCGGCGTAAACCGCGACTGGGAAAGCAAATGGTATCTTGACAAGGGCTACTCTGAAGCCCTGATCGAAGACTACAACATTCGAACTTTCATCAAAAAGAAGCGTGAACTGGCAAACGCTTCCATCTCTCGCGTCGAGATCGAACGATGGCCGGACAAAGTTCAGCTGATGCTGCATACCGCGAAGCCGGGTATCATTATCGGCCGGGCCGGGCAGGGGATCGACCGACTGGCGGTCGACCTTAAAAAGCTGACCAAAAAGCGGGAAGTGTATGTTAACGTCACGGAAATACGACATCCTGAGCTTGATGCTCAGCTTGTCGCAGAGAGCGTTGGCCAGCAGATTACAAAGCGTATCGCATTTAAGCGAGCAATGCGCCAGGCAGTAACCCGTGCGATGAAGCTCGGAGCCAAGGGTATTCGCATTCTGTGCTCCGGCCGACTTGCCGGCTCGGAAATGGCGCGTCGCGAAGGCGACCGACTTGGAAAAATTCCACTTCAGACGTTGCGTGCTGATATCGATTACGGCTTCTACGAAGCGCCGACGACCTACGGGCATATCGGAATCAAGGTGTGGATCTACAAGGG
>PLAD01000064.1 GCA_003134215.1 Armatimonadota bacterium | reverse complement strand
CCATAAGGCGAATGACTCTTTTGTCCCCTGGACAATTGCCCGAACGGGTTCTCAGCCGGTAATTCATTCACCGGACCTCCGTAACTCCCTTGACTAAAGTCGTTGCCGGCAGCCGAAGCGGCAATCGTCCCAGGGACGAAAGAACCGGTAATTCATTTTCCGGAACGCCAAATGCCGGACAGTTTGCTAGAATGTCCTATGGAACTAGAGAAATACCGGGCTGAGCTTCCGCATATCGCCGAAGGCTTTGTCCATTTGAATCACGCCGGAGTCTCTCCGGTCTCACAGCGGGTTGTCGATGTCATATCTTCCTTCCTTACTAATCAGAGCCGGGATCCCATCGCCGCCACAATGAAAGCCTGGGGAGAAACGAGCGTCACTCGCGGACTGCTCGCATCCCTCATGGGAGTCGACCCGGTAAATCTTGCTTTCACGAAAAACACCGCGCATGGCGTCTCGATCATTGCCGACGGTTTCAAATGGAATAACGGCGACGAAGTCGTATTTGCGGACTGCGAGTATCCTGCCAACAGCTATCCCTGGCTTGCCCAGCGCGAACGCGGCGTTGTCTGCAAAATAGTAAAGACCGACCCCGACGGCACCGTCCCGCTTGAACGATATCGCGATGCAATGTCGCTAAAGACAAGGCTTGTCGCGGTGTCGTGGGTTCAGTTTTCCACCGGCTTTCGCAACGACCTGAAGGCCCTCGCCGATCTCGCCCACGAGTTCGGCGCCAGGATTTTGGTGGATGTGATCCAGGGTCTCGGTGCTTTGCCCATCAACTTGGAAGACCTGGGTGTCGACTTTGCGGCGACCGGATCGCAAAAGTGGCTGATCGGCCCGCTGGGAGTCGGCGGCCTTTACATTAAGCCGGACGCTCTCGACGAGATTCGTCTCGTGAACATGGGGGCAGGCAGTGTCAACAACGTGATCGCCTTCGACCCGCTCGGCTTCGATCCGAAACCGACAGCTCAGCGCTACGAGGAAGGGACCCCTAATATCATGGGCTACCTCGGCCTCGGAGCAGCCCTCTCCATGCTCCACGAAGCAGGAGCAGAAAACATCGCAGAATCGATTGAAAAAGTGACAGATTATGCCATGTTGCGCCTCGAAGACCGCGGCTACAATGTCCTCTCACCCGAACCGTGGCAAAATCGCGCCGGGATAGTTCTCTTTCAGCACCCGAAGTTTACCAACGAAGACGTCATGGCGGCCCTGTCAGCCGCGAAAATCAACGTAGTAGCACGCGGCGGAAAAGTCCGCTTCGCTCCGCACTTCTACAACACGTTCGAAGACATAGATCGGGCAGTGGAAGCGCTGCCGTAACGGAGTTTTTAACAACCCCCTTCCTTGTGAATATCACGAAAAGTTCCTGAGTTTGGCAGTTCGGCAGTTGCTATCTCAAATCCAGACAAACTTATAACACTTATAACTGCGGATTTAAAGCATTATGGCGGACAAATAGCCGGCAATCTCCCAAGGTACAATTTCTCAATGTCTGGTGAGCGGTTGGAACGTACACTTGATCTGCTGCGGGGGGCGACTGTCGACACTGAATTTGACGGTCAACTGTGGTTGGTTGGCGGGTATGTTCGGGACAAAATCCTTGGTGTGCAGTCGCCGAGCGACGATGTCGATATCGTCTTGGAACAAGACTCGGCGGCGCTTGCGCTGCTGGTGCACGCGAAGGGAATGGCGCAGCATTTCCCGGTCACCTACCCCCGCTTTGGCACCGCAATGGTGACTGTCGATGGTGTTAACGTCGAGCTCGTGACGGCGCGGCGCGAGTCTTATGCGGCTGGAAGCAGGAAGCCTGAGTCGGTTGAACCGGCGACGATAGCCGAGGATGCTCGGAGGCGAGACTTTACCATCAACACGCTTCTCGAAAACCTGCATACCGGCGAGCTTGTCGACCCTCTCGGCAGCGGAAAAGCCGACCTCGCGGCGGGGACGATTCGGACTCCGTTGCCGGCCGACGATACCTTTGCCGACGACCCATTGCGGATGCTCCGCGCAGTGCGATTTGCTGCGCGGTTCTCATTCAACATAGAGCCATCAACATGGCTCGCAATCGCCGGAAAAGCCGACCGTCTGTTCCCAACAGTCTCGGGCGAGCGCATTCGCGATGAGTTTAATAAGATTCTCCTCTCTGTCGATCCCGTTCCGGGGCTCAAACTCCTCCAGCAGTCAGGCCTGCTCAGTGAATTTGCGCCTGAAATCGCCGGCATGGTCGGAGTAGAACAGAATGAATTTCACGTCTTTCCAGTGTGGGAGCACACTCTGGCGGTCCTGGAATCATTGATCACCGACCACCCTGACGCCCCGCTGCTTCTTCGCCTCGCGGTCCTGCTTCACGACTGCGGTAAACCGTCTACACGTACGGTAGGACCCGACGGGCGGGTCCACTTCTACGGACATCAAGACGCCGGGGCGTTGCTGACAAGGCAGTTTATGGGTCGGCTGAAGTTTTCGCATGCGGATATCGATATGGTCAGCGCTCTGGTGGCGCAGCATATGCGCATCGGCGAGTACAAACCTGATGAATGGAGCGATGCGGCTGTTCGGCGATTTATCCGTACAGCCGGCCCGCGCCTCGAATCGCTCTTTCAGATCCATCGCGCCGATGTCGCCGGTCTTGGACCACAGTTCCAGGACATTTCCCGAGCAATCGAGCTTCGCCAAAGGATCGCCCGGCTGCAGGCCGATGTCGACTCCATATCGATGGATTCCCCGCTTTCAGGGTCCGAAATTATGGCCGTTGTAGGAACAGCGGCCGGCCCGGAGATAGGACGAATCAAGGCGGCGCTGACCGATGCAGTGATTGAAGGCAAACTCCGCCCAACTGACAAGGATGCTGCAGCAAAGTTGGCACAGGTATTGTATAGTAAAGCCACGTAAAAGGAGTTTCACTTTTGTCAGTTACTGAAACAGCAATCAACCTCGCTACGCACCTTATTTCGGTCCTGGGTTACCCGGGCGTCTTTATTCTCATGGTACTGGAAAGCGCCTGCGTTCCGGTTCCGAGCTTCGTAGTGATGCCATTTGCGGGAAAGCTCATCGTCGAAGGCGGGCAGTTCAATATCTACGCTTTGACATTTGTCGGCGCGCTTGGAAACCTCGTCGGTTCGATTATCGCCTACTGGGTCGGCGCGTTTGGCGGACGGCCATTTATCGAAAAGTACGGGAAGTACATTCTGTTTACCCACTCCGAAATGGACTCGGCGGACAAGTGGTTCGCAAAGTACGGAGAAGCCACCGCGTTCTTCTCGCGCCTGCTTCCGGTAGTGCGAACCTTTATCTCTCTCCCCGCCGGAATCGCACGTATGGACTTCGGCAAGTTCTGTCTCTGGACATTTCTGGGGGCGCTTCCGTTCTGTTATGTTTTAACCTATGCCGGAGTGAAGCTTGGCGAGAACTGGAAAGAAGTCGACAAGGTCTTGCATAAGGCCGACCTAGCGATTATTGCCGTATTCGCCGTGCTCTTCGCATTTTGGCTCTACCATCGATTGCGCCCAGTAAAGGCTGAAGCAGCCGCGCAGCAGTTGTAGTTCAGCACGTATGGGAACTTACGGGAAACGATTTACGTCATTAAGCTTGTGTTAAGAGAGGATTAGTAAAAAGTACGGTTAAGCATCAGGAAAGCCATGGTATACTTAAAATACCGGATCACTATTGGCGCAGTTGTCGCCCGGATCTGACGGCCATCGAGCCTGAAGATCTTCCGATCTTTCACCACCTTCACAATTCCTTATCACTATCATACAGTCTCACCCGAGGCATAGAAGTGATCCTTCCGGTCGACGTAGTCCGGGATATAAACTACATAGTGGTTAGTTTAATGGGCTCGTCAGGTCTGCTGCGCGATCCTAGATTTGAATGGCAGACAGACATTACTCAGCCTCGGTCAGACAGTGCAGCGGCACGTTTGGCCGAGGCTGTCTGTTTTCAACACGCACTATGGGTCACGTCTTATTTGATTGCCAGAACTCTTGACAGTTGGAGAAAGTAAACAATTCATGGGAAGTTGGGACATTTTAAAGCAAATCGATGACCAGCGGTCATCGACGGAAAAGTTCACCTGGGAAGGCACCTTCTCGGACTACCTGGATGTCGTCCACAAAAATCCTCGAGTCGCCGATTTAGCGCATGCACGCCTCTATGATATGATTATCGCGGCCGGGAGTGAAGAGATTGGCGATACAGGAGTGCGTCGTTACAATTTCTTTGCTCACGAGATGTTCGGGCTTGAACATGTTCTCCAACACCTGGTCGAAGAGTATCTGAGCCCGGCCGCGCGCCGGCTCGATATCCGCAAAAGAATTCTTATGCTTGTCGGACCTGTCGGCGGCGGCAAGTCGACATTAGCGACCCTCCTCAAACGCGGACTGGAGAAATACTCCCGATCGGATGCCGGCGCGATCTACGCCATCAAGGGCTGCCCGATGCATGAGGAACCCCTTCACCTGATTCCGGAGGACCTTCGCGCCAATTTTAAGAAGGAATTCGGAGTCTACATTGAAGGCGACCTCTGCCCAGTCTGCCGCTACAAACTATCCCATGAGTGGGGCAATAAAATAGATGCCGTCCCGGTGCGGCGCATCACGCTTTCCGAGCGCCTTCGCGTCGGAGTTGGAACATTCAAACCAGCCGACCCCAAATCCCAGGATGTCGCCGAACTGACCGGCAGCGTCAACATACAAGCTCTCACCGAATATGGACTGGAGTCCGATCCAAGGGCGTACAACTTTGACGGTGAACTTAATATCGCAAACCGCGGCATTATGGAGTTCATCGAAATGCTCAAAGCGGAAAAACGATTCCTCTACGAACTCAATACGGTCGCTGGTGAGCAGACTATCAAGGCGTCTCGCTTTGCCCTGATCTACGCTGACCTTGCCGTCCTCGCACACACCAACGAATACGAATACAACTCTTACTTCGGCAACAAAGAAAACGAGGCGATGATCGACCGTATCTTCGTCGTCCGCGTTCCTTACAATCTAAAGCTGCATGAAGAGGTCAAAATCTACGAAAAGCTGATCGGTCAGTCGCAGCTTTCCGACGATCGTCTCGACCTCACAAAAGTTCACATCGCGCCTAACACCCTCCGGGTCGCATCGANNACTGGGATCAAAAGCATGTTAAGGAGCTGTCTGACGAGTTTTCCGATGAAGGTATGCACGGGGTATCGCCGCGCTTTGTGATCAATAGGATCTCCAGTGCACTTGTTCGGAATGGACGAAGCTGCGTTAACGCAATCGACGTTCTTCGGTCGCTGCGCGACGGTCTGCAAGAGTACACAAATAGTGATGAAGACCATAAGAAGATGCTCGGTTTGATCGACGAGACCAGGAAAGATTACGACGAGCTTGCCAAGAAGGAAGTACAGCGCGCCTTTGTATATTCCTACGAAGAATCAGCGAAGACATTACTCGACAACTACCTCGACAATGTCGATGCCTTCTGCAACCGCACGAAAGTAAAGGACCCAATCACCACCGAAGATGTCGAACCCGACGAGCGATTGATGCGCAGTATCGAAGAGCAGATCGGGGTGTCCGAAAACGCCAAGCGCGAATTCCGAGAAGGAATCATGCGCTCGGTGGCATCGGTTTCTCGCCGAGGCGGCAGCTTCGGGGTAGGCAGCGATGAGCGGCTGAAGGAAGCGTTGGAAAAGAAGCTCTTCTCCGATCTCAAGGACATTGTCAAAATCACCACATCCAGTAAGACGCCGGATGCTGAGCAGCTTAAACGTATCAATGAAGTGGTAGAGCGCCTGGTCGAAAAGCATGGGTACTGCACAATCTGCGCTAACGAACTGTTGAAGTACGTTGGAACGCTCTTAAACAGATAACAACGATTGTTTTCTAATTTTTTAGAAAAGTAATATGGCACAACAATTTTCGCTTTCGACAGATTCTTGGGATCTTCATCGGCGTGCGGACCGAGACCGCGAGCGCCACAACGAAAAGGTTAAAGAGGTAATCAAACAAAACCTGGCGGACATCATCTCGCAGGAGGATATTATCACCGCGGACCGCGGAAAGATAGTTAAAGTTCCGGTTCGCGGGCTCGAATTGCCGCACATAAGGTTCGATCCATACGATAAGGAACGCGTTGGTCAGGGTCCGGGCGGCACCAAGCAGGGTGATGTCATCGCACGAGCGCCGAGCGATAAAGATGGCCAGGGAGTCGGCAAAAAGGCGGGAACCGCGCCGGGAATAGACTATTACGAGGCTGAGTTCAGTGTCGAAGAGCTCGCGAATATGGTGTTCGAAGATCTGCATCTTCCCAACATGAAAGACAAGGGGACCAAACAGGTTCCCTCAGAAAACGTCGTCTTCAATACCATTACCCGGCGAGGCATTACCGGCAACTTGGACCGCAAGAAAACCCTCCTCGAAGCATACCGTCGCAACTCACGGCTTGGCAATGAAAACAAGTGGCTTGTACGTGAAGAGGACAAGCGCTTTAAGAACTATGAGATCGTCACCGAACCACAGCGAAACGCGGTGGTGTTCGCAATGCGCGATGTCTCCGGGTCGATGGGCGAGTTCGAAGCGTATATCTGCCGTTCCTTCTACTTCTGGATGGTGCAGTTTCTTAAGACGAAATACACGAACACCGAAATTGTCTTCATTACCTGCCACACCGAAGCCAAAGAGGTCGATGAGCACCAGTTTTTTGGACTCGGAGAATCCGGCGGCACCCGGATGTCGTCTGCATACGCGCTGGCTCTCGATGTTATCGACAAGCGCTACAATCCCCGCGAGTGGAATATCTATCCATTCCTCTTCTCCGACGGATACAACTGGGGCGACCAGGAGTGCGTCGACCTGGTGAAGAAGATGCTTGCCATCTCGAACCTGATCGGTTACGGAGAGATCGGAAATGATGGATGGCAGTCTTCGTCCGGCTTCGCACCGCTGGGTCAAGCGTACGAAGAGGCTTTCTCGGCCGAGCAGCGTGTCTGTCTTGTAAAGATCAACGAAAAGGACGATGTTTGGCCGGCGCTCAAAAAGTTCTTTTCTGAGCGCCACCCGGAAGTTCGAGTCTAACTCCAGAGAAATGTGTTCTCAACGGAGACTAATCTTATCGGCAACGGATGTTAACTGTGCGCCCTTTTTGCAATATGCTGCTTCGACCAATGGCGGTCGTCCTGCTTGTTATAGCGGCGATGACGCTGGCGACCGCTCAAGAGCCGACCGATGCACCGCGCATACACTATCGACTGAGCCGCACGGTTGCGGCTTGGCTGCCGTGGTGGATGGATAAAAATGGGGACGGCGACGGATGGAAGGATATCGAAGCTCATGCGGAGGAGATTGACGAGGTCTCGTTCTTCGCTTTCGCCGCCGATCCAGAAACGGGCGACCTGACGAATGAGGGACTGGATCACGGGATGACATCGCAGAGCATTGTCGATCAGGTTGGATGGCTGCACACCCGAGATGTTGCAGCGCTCTTCACTGTGACGCAGTTTAACCAGGTGGGAGAGATGCTTTCGGACCCGGCCAGATTGCAGCACCTCATCAACACGATCGTTGCGACAACGGTCACTTACGGTTTCGATGGTGTGGATATCGACTTTGAAGACTTTAAAGTCGTCGACCCGGATGACGCGTCGCGTTACACCGACTTTATTGAGCAGTTGTCTCAGGTGATGCATTTGCATCACGATGCCGCCGGATTTCCGCTGATCGTTGTGGCGACAGTGCTGCCGCACACTGACCGTGGAACATTTAACTTCGTTGATTTTAACGCGCTCGGAACGTCCGATGTCGATCGTATCCGTGTGATGGCCTATGACGAGTTCTATCCAGGCAGTAAGACTGCCGGAGCAAGCGCACCGGCGCCCTGGGTCGCAGCCGTTGCGACTTACTTGAGCTCAGTTAGTGCGCCGCAATGGAAGTTTGTCATGGGCATGCCCGGATACGGCTACCGCTGGCCGGTGGTGAGCGCCGACGATTGGACGACGACAGGTAAGGGAATTTCAACAACCTATACTACGGCGCAAACTTTGATGGCTGCTCACAATGCAGGCCGGAATTGGAGCGATGATCAACGGGCGCCGTATTTCAGCTATTCCGATGCCGGCCAAACGTGGATCGGATTCTATGAAGATGCCGAAAGCTGGCAGACAAAACTGCAGACTGTGTTGCTGCCCTCCCGGCTTAATGGCATTTCAACATGGGCGGCCGGCTTCGAAGACCCGAATTCGTGGCCGGTGATCGACGCAAACCTGGCGACCGAATTTCCCGTGTACGGCGTAATTGGCGACTGTTACTGGTGGTATGGAGGCGGAGCCCGACTGGGCAGCCCGGTGGACAAGGAGATTAACTCCGGCTCGCCGGCCGAAAGCAGTCCGAACGGGAGAGCCGGACGTGAGCAGGACTTTGAAAACGGGAATATCTACTATAGCTGGGGCGCCGAACGCGCATATGTTGTTGACGGCGCTGTCCTCGCGGCTTACAAGGCCGCCGGCGGGTCGGCAGGCAAATATGGTTTTCCGGTAAGCGATGCGTCAACTGCCGCGAATGGGACGACTAAACAGCAGTTCGAACATGGTGTGATTACAGAGTAGGAAACTTAACAGGCAATGGGATTTTCAGCGGCGGAACGCGAAGAACTTGAAAGATGGATCGACATCATTTGGGAAAAGGCGCATGAGCTTGGCCTGGATCCCTACCCCACCCACTTTGAGGTGGTCCCGCAGCATATTATCTACGAGTTAGGAGCCTACGGACTGCCGGCGCGCTTTTCACACTGGACATTCGGCCGTGACTACCATCGCCAGAAGACATCGTACGAATACGGGATGTCCAAGATCTACGAAATCGTCTTCAATACAGATCCGACACAGGCCTTCCTGGTCGAAGACAACTCGATGCTTTCCCATAAGTTCGTCGTCGCGCACGTTCTGGGCCACTCCGACTTCTTCAAAAGAAACACCTACTTCGGCCATACGGACCGGAGGATGATCGAGCAATCCCGCTTGCACGCAGAGAGGATCAGCGAGTACCAGGACGAGTTCGGTTGGCGAGAAGTCGAGGATTTTATCGACACGGTGATGACGATCGAGGAGCATTTCGACCCATCCGCAGCCGTTTTCCGCCGAAAGTCGCCTGAGCAGTACGCAATTGACCGGCAGCGCAGCGGAGAACCGCGGACATCGTCGTACGACGATATCTGGAATCTGTCCGGCTCCGCCCCGCCGCCAAAGGCGCGACCGCGAAAAATCCCGGAAGAGCCCGAAAAGGACCTGCTTCGGTTCCTCATCGAGTATGGCCGAGAGCTTACCGAATGGCAGCGCGACATTATCGAGATTGTCCGCGAGGAGATGTTCTATTTCCTTCCGCAGATGCGCACGAAGATCATGAACGAAGGCTGGGCAAGCTTCTGGCATGAGCGGATTCTAGAAAGCCTCGACCTGACATCGGAAGAGCACTGGGAGTTTCGCAAACTGCACTCCAGCGTTCTGTCGCCGTCCGGCTCCAGAATGCAGATCAACCCGTACTATGTCGGCTTCCAGATCTTGAAGGACATAAAACGGCGCTGGGACGGCGAAGGGGATGTACGGGATGTTCCAGAAGAAGACTGGATGGGCCGACCTATGGACCGCCCGGTCGGACAGGGATTGAATAAACTTTTCGAGATTATCGAGGAAGACAACGATGTCACGTTCCTCCGCCGGTACCTGACCGAGGAACTCGTCAAAAAGCTGGACCTTTACACCTACAAGCGCGAAGAAGTGAACGGCGAAGAGGCGTGGGTAGTCCAAGATACCGACTGGCGTCGAGTTCGCGACACAATTGTCGATGGAATGACCAACTTCGGTGTCCCGATTATCTATGTTGACGACGGCGACTATCAGCGGCGCGGAGAGCTGTATTTACGTCACGCCTTCGACGGGAAGCAACTCGACACAAAGTACACAGACAAAGTGCTCCGCAACATCTACAAACTCTGGGGCCGGCCCGTAACCCTGGAAACCGTTATCGACGGCAGCAAAAACCTACTGTCTTTCGACGGGTCCGAATTCACACAAAAGAGCGGATAACAGAGCTGGTAAAATACAAAAAACCGTCGGTCCCCTCAACATATGCCCGCAATATACAACTCAAAGACAGACAAGGCGATGTTGGAGTTACCAGGTCTACAAATAACCGACCTGGACTGTTCGGGCCAGGACCTCAGCTTTGGAAAATTTACGAGCTCTACCATCGCCGCGACGCTAACGTGGTATTTAGTAATTGCTTGCATAGTGGTAGCCGCGCCGACGATCGAAGACCTTATAGGCGTCTCGAAGGGCGTATTCCAGCTAGCAGCACTTATGATGCCTGCGCTAGCGGGGCCTAGCCGTCAGTCGACCTACAAAGCCAGCCTCAAAGTACTTAATTGTGCGTTTCTCGTTTTCATTCCCATAATCGCAATCGAATATGCACTCCTCAAATTCAAGGTAGCCTTGCCAACCGGGCCACTATGGATAGTTTGTTGTTCTGTTGTCACCCTGTGTGCTACTCTCGGCTTCAATCACATTTACCTGCGAGAATGCAGACAAGTAAAGGATTACTTTCAATTCGAGAGGATAAACTTCACCGGGGCAAAGCTGACCTATACGGATTGGAACCGCTCGTCGGTCAAGCACACGACCTTCAACCATGCTGATCTTTCGTATGCACGATTTGAAAACACGGGTATTTTCAACTGCAATTTATCATCCTGCAAGCTAGCTAATTTGAAGGCGTTGAAGTCGAATTTACAGGAATGCTTAATCGCTGATGCCGTTCTTACCAGTGCCGCCTTTAACGCAGTGCGAATTTCCAACTCGCGGTTCAGCGGCAGCGATCTTTCACGGACGAGGTTTACGAATTGTAATTTCGACGGAGTTTCATTCAGTCGTGCAAGTCTCTGCGGCGCCGACTTTTCGTCATCGAAATTCACTACCTGCGATTTCACGTCGGCCATTGCGGATGACAAAACCAAATGGCCGAAGGGCTTTAATCCGGCCACGAACGGCGTGAACTTTACATAAGCCATTACATGATCTGGTAGGCCCGGCTCAAACCTAACACCGCGGCGCTGCAGCAGTGCTGCCGCGCCTATACATTTGGCTGTGAGTATTTAT
>PLAD01000142.1 GCA_003134215.1 Armatimonadota bacterium | reverse complement strand
AGCTGCGCAAGCACCGACGGAGGGCCGGCGTCGTTCACCACACTTGAGCGTACTCGCGGCGCGGACTCTGTCGTCCCCAATCTCTAATCACGATCATAGTAATGGGCTGCCATCTCGCTTGAGATGACAGCCCATGTTCTTTCCAGATATCCACGCCGCCGCTCAGCGCAGAAGGAATTTGTCGATCTGTTCCAAGTTCTTTTTGACGAACTGCAGGAACTTCACACTCGTCTCGCCGTCGACCAGTCTGTGGTCGTAGGACAGAGAGAGGAACATGATGGAACGGGCAACTATGGAATCGTCCGGCATCACCCACGGCATCTTTTTGATTGTGCCGGTGTTGAGGATCGCGGCGTTGGGCTGATTAATGATCGGTGTCGAAATCCAGCCGCCAAAGGCGCCGGGATTCGAGATGGTGAATGTACTCCCGCGAGCTTCATCCGCTTTCAATTGATTGGTTCGGGCCCTTGCGGCAAGATCTTGGACGGCCTTTGCAAGCTCGATGATACCAAGCTGATCGGCGTCTTTAATTACCGGTAAAATCAACCCGGTCTGGTCGAGCGAAACGGCGACAGCCATGTGAATGCGCTTGTGGGTGTAGACTTGGCCATCCATCAGTGACGAGTTCAGCGCCGGATAGACTTTCAAGCCGGCGGTAATGGCCTTGATGACGAATGGGAGGAACGTGAGGCTCACCCCCTCTTCCTCCTTCGCCCAATCTTTGTAGCGAGCCCGGAGTGCGACCAAGTCGGTAACATCGACCTCGGCAAAGGTTGTGACGTGCGGAGCAACGTGTTCGGAGTAAGTAAGTCGTTCCGCGATGATCTTCCGGATGCCGGCAAGCGGCGTAATTACCGCATCTGTATCGGTCGGAACCGACACACCAGGATTAACGATTGGTCCCGAGACGGGAGCAGAAGCAGTTGGGGCCTGTGCAGCAGCGGCAGGTGCCGCAGCCTGGACTTTCGCACCGGACGCAATGAATGCCAGCACATCGTCTTTTGTAACGCGACCGTCAAGGCCTGAACCAGGGATCTTTTCCAGCACAGAGATGTCAAGGCCGTTCTCGGCAATGATACGGCGTACCAGCGGAGACGATTTCTCTTTAATGAGACTGTTTACAGCGCCGTTCTCAGCAGAATCCGGTGCGGGCTTTTTCTTGGGCGGCGGAAGAGTAATAACGTTGCTGGGGTCTACCGGATAGAGGCCGGTGTCTTCCTCAGCAGGCGGAAATTTTTCAGCTTTCGCTTCGACGGGGGCAGGCTTTTCGACCACAGGTGAAGTCGGGGGAGCGACGGCTGATGCGCCATTTGCCGAGATGATACACATCGGCGCTCCAACTTTGACCGTGTCGCCTTCCTGAGCGAGGATCTTTGTCAGCGTCCCGGCGGCCACCGACGGAATTTCGGTATTAACTTTGTCCGTTGTGACCTCGACGAGGAGTTCATCTTCTTTGACCGTCTCGCCGACCTTCTTCAGCCATTTGTTGATAACGCCTTCGACAACGCTTTCGCCAAGTGGCGGCATCAACACACTAGTTTCATCTGCCATAGGTAGTCCTGACTATTCCTTTTGATCGGGCGACATGCGCCGCCCGATGCTGACTCAATACGCTGCCAGTTTGCGTGCGGCAGCGACGATCTTTTCCTGATTCGGAAGATAGAATTTCTCGAGGGGGGGAGCATAGGGTGTCGGCGTGTCCGGAGCAGTCACTCGCATGACCGGAGCATCCAGGTGCTCGAAGATGCTTTCGGTGATCTGAGCAGACACATCGCTCATAATGCCGCCGGTGAACTTGTCTTCCTGCACCAGCAGAACCCGGTTGGTCTTCTTAACGCTTTCGAAGATGGTTTCCCGGTCGAGCGGCGACAGAGTGCGCAAGTCGATGACTTCAACCGAAAGGCCATCCTCTTTTTCGAGCTGCTGTGCCGCTGCAATCGACTGATGCACCATCCAGCCATAAGTCACGATCGTGAGGTCGTCACCTTCGAGTTTGATATCGGCCTCGCCAAGCGGAATCAAGTACTCTTCATCGGGGACTTCGCCCTTGATGCTTCGGTAAAGATACTTGTGCTCGAAGAAGATGACCGGGTTGTTGTCACGGATCGATGAACGGATCAGACCTTTTGCGTCGTAAGGCGTTGACGGGCAGACTACTTTCAGGCCGGGAGTATGGGTGAACCAGGCTTCCGGGGTTTGCGAGTGGAACAAACCGCCGCTGATACCACCGCCCGAAGGCCCGCGGACGACGAGCGGAACGCCGGTGTCTCCGCCGTAGCGATAGGACATGGTGGCGGCCTGATTGACGATCTGGTCGAAGCCGCAGGAAATGAAGTCCATAAACTGCATTTCTGCGACCGGCCGCATGCCCATCAGAGCTGCGCCGATGGCGTAGCCGACGATTGCGCTTTCACTGATCGGCGTGTCACGGACGCGCTGATCACCAAACTGGTTGTAGAGGCCGTCGGTTACCTTGAAGGCACCGCCGTAAGCGCCGACATCTTCACCGAGAATAAAGACGGTATCGTCCTTTTCCATCTCTGTTCGTAAACCGTCACGGATTGCTTCAATGAGTGTTTTCTGGCTCATGGTACGAATACCCCTTCCAAAGCCTCTGGGCCGTCGGGGAAGGGCTGACTCTCCGCAAACTTGCGCGCATCAGCGATTTCCGCTTCGATGCGTTCAGTCATTCGTTTTTCTTCCGAGTCGGAAAACTGATGCTGGTCAACCAGGTATTGTCGGAAGCGGCCGATTGGGTCGCGCCGTTCCCATGATGCGGTCTGGTTTTTATCCATATACGCCGCCTGGTCGTGTTCCGAGTGTCCCATCATACGATAGGTGACGCACTCGATAAAGGTTGGTCCATCGCCTTGCCGTGCTCGGTGGATAGCATCGCGCACTTTTTCATAGACAAGGAGGATGTCGTTGGCATCGATCGAGAGGCCTTCCATGCCGTATGCAGAGGCCCGCTTGGCAATCTTTCCGCCACCAATCTCACGATCGGGAGGAGTGGAGTAGGCCCACTGGTTGTTTTCGCAGATGAACAGAACCGGAAGTTTGTAAATCGCCGCCATGTTCATTGCTTCATGGATATCGCCGCGAGCGGTGCTTCCTTCGCCGAAGTAAGTGACGGCGACGCTGTCGAGACCGCGCATCCTTGTGGCAAGCGCAGCGCCGCAGGCGATCGGCACGGACGACCCGAGCATCGAAGAAGAGGCTAAGATGTTGTAGCGCATGTCACCGGTGTGCGACCATGAGTCCTTGCCCTTCGACGGGCCGGCTCGGCGCCCGAGAATCTGGCACATCAGGTTACGCATTGGCATTCCCTTGAGCAGGAATACACCCATGTCTCGGTGGATCGGCGAGACAATATCGTCGTTCCTGAGGTCAAAGGTAGTTCCGACTCCGATCGCTTCCTGTCCGCGACCTAGGTAGACGCCGCCGATGATCTTTCCCTGACGGGACATCCTTGAGATTGTTTCTTCAAAGATGCGGATCTTCTTAAGATTAAACATAAGGCCTAAAAGCTGATCCCGAGTCAGATTTTTAGGCGTGGGGGTAAGAATAGGCTGGAACTTCGTCGTTCCATTATTACCGTTCGAGGAAGAGTGAAGTGCTTTGTCAGCGTTACCGGAACCGTTTCCGTTTTTCTGCTGCTCTGTCGACTTCGACGACTTCACTGATTCTTCAGCAGAGACATCCATCGTGTATCACCAGCTTCATTAATATTTTTGCCTCATTGCCATCAACCAACCGTCATTAAAACCACATTTATACAAAAAGACACGGCAGTTAGTATATCCCCGGCGGGCTCTCAAAGTCAATGTAAAAGCGGCCTGAGACAGTAACAAATCGACGTGAGCCGTCTAAAGAATTTCGTTGGTTTCAGAGGCTCACCCCCTGCCCTCTCCCAAAACGCGAGGCTGATTGTGGCTTTGACCCGATCGCAGGCTATTTTCGGCCTCCCATTTTGCGAGAGGGTGACAAAACTACAACGTAAGCATTATAGCGTGAACGAAACCCGATTGTCAATGCGTTGTTTTCATCTGAGCGATGGTAAGACGAGATTGGCATTTTATTTTGTCGGATCAAGTATGCCGGCGCCCATCAGGCCGATGATTACCTCTTGCGATAAGGTTTCCAGGGTGATGCTTTGCAGGGTAGTCTTGGGCTTCAGGTTTAAATTCAGCAGGATGGCTCGGCAGTTTTTGCCAAGCTGTACCGTGGGGGGCGGTATTTTGGGCAAAGCGAAGCTGTCGCGAGAATAGTTGTAGTCCGAGCCGCCGAACGGGCACATTGACCAGAAATTAAACGGCGGAATCAGTTCGACTTTTTCGACGGAGCCATCTGCGTAGTTCAAGCGAACTTCGGCGTTGGATATCCTGCCCTGCATCGGGTTCGTAAATCCGCACAGAAGCAGAGAGACTCCATCTCCTTTCTGGTTCACCGGCACGGTGACGTGTTTTGGCCAATTGTCCCACATGGACGTGAACGCTATATTGCGGATTCCGGAAGGCGCGGTGAAAGGCACGCCCTCAGGAGTCATTATGTCACCGCTCGCCTTGTCCAATAAGGACGAGACGTTCGTTAAATCTACAGGCGGGGCTTTTGACGGGTTGGGAGTTGGGTCCGTCGGCGTGCCGCCCAACATTTCCTGCCATGTTGAGAAACCGTCGGTCGCCAGTCTCAGCGAACAGGTCTGCGGTCTCGGGGAAAGGTAGTCTTGCTGGAAAATCGTCCTGATGTCGCCATTGAATGACTGACGCAGGTCGACGTTGAACCACCGAGCGTGTGCGGGAACCCTTGTGAAGTACTTCGAGTTCTCCGCAGCGTCTGCCGCGGGGTCGTCCACCTTCACTTTGAATATTCGAATCTGGGGTGCATTACCTATCTTAATGAGTTCGTCGACCAGGTGATACCCCTCTATTTGGGGAATTGTTTCCGGCCGAACAACTGTCGCGCCCTTTACAGACAGGCCCACGGGTCGCCCGACCATCGTTTCAATTGCCACAGCCGGAAACTGCGGAAGCGGTTCGGAAGTTATCAAATGAACATCGGCGGATATCGTAGAACGGGTCTCGATCTTTGCGATACTGCAGCCGAAGCCCGGCAGCAGTTCCCATTTCACAGGTCGACCATTGACGATGACTGCATTGAGATTTTTCGCACGGACAGGGAGACAAAGGTCGAGGGCTGCAGCTTTGGCGAGCGTAATTTCGTACCTGCCCGGTTTGAAGCTGAGGGAGAAATCCGGAGTTTTGATCGATGCATGGTCCCAGTTCGGCGGGAACTGCGGCGCAATCGTAACCACGCCGTCCGGGTAGTTCGGAGAATAACCGAAGAGTCCTTCGACCACGGTACGGCAGAAGGGGCCGGCGCAGTCGTTAAAATCGGCGCCGCCGCTTGGATATCCCAGGTCGCCCGGGGTCGGGCCATAAAAGGCCATCGCCGGGAATGTCCCCCGCAAGAGGTCCCAACCTTCCTGCGCCTCACCGTTCTGAAAGTATGCGAGCGAAAGCCCATAGCAGTCGCCCGGCCACATTTCCCGCAGCGACCAGATCGACGGGACCCAGTTGGATGTCCAGCAGCGTTCGCCGCCGTAGGGCATATGCTCTCGTTCCAGACCCCATTCGGTGTAATAGAGCGACTCTGCAGCGTGCTCTCTGTCCAGCATCCCGGCATCGATCGGACAGAAGATCGCGTAGAGCCAGCAGTCATCATGCAGCCGTTGGTGTCCGCCCTGTTCTACCCATCCGCCGACATAGTCATTGCTGGGAATCCACAGCTTGGAGGTGAATGCTTTATAGATGCGCTCGACACGAGCCTGATGTTTTGCGACGCCCGCTTGATCGCCGGCGCGCCGATCCATCTCTACCAATGTCTTCTCTACGTTGTAAGCATAAGCTGTCTCTTCCGCCGTCCCTCCTCCGTCGTACCATTGGTCGTCGGTCGGCCATGTATTGGCGTAGCTTTCGTAGAGCCCGGTATCGTTCGGGTCGAAACAATCCCTGATATAGTCGGAATGCAGATCGAGGGCTGGGCGCAACAGTTTTTCAAGATTGGGGTCGCCGGTATATCGCCAGGCGTAGATGAGCTGATCGAAGAACTGGGTCTGCATATCGTAGTGCGGCGGCTGATCGTAATCGACCCTGCCGACGCCAAAGAGACGAGAATCCGGGGACTGTGAAGCCATCCGGTATTTCGGATCGGCGATAGCGACTGTCTTATTCGATTGCTTGATCTGATGAGCGATACCGATCTGCGCTTCCAACATAACACGGTCGTGCCAACCGTAAACAGTTCCGCCTTCGGTTGTGCGCCATCCCAAAAGCGGGACACCCCATCGCATTCCTGAGTGAGTATAAAAGCCGTTGCGGAATACACCGTCGATCACTGCATTGGATACTGCGACCTCTGCATTCAGACGGGGGTCCGGAGTATCCACCACCACCTGATTTTCGATATTAACAGCTCGCTGCATTCCCTCATTGAACGCATCGACGGGGGAGATTGGAGCCGCTGCTGCGGCGCCTTGCGCGGACATAGACCAGTAAACATCCTTGAGTCCGTCGAGACGGGTAACGGCGCAGGCAACCGGGCGGTCGGTGCCGGCGCTGCTTGCGAGCTTGAGAGGATCCATCCAAGAGTTTGCATCGGCAACGGTCATTGTCGACGGCGCGCTGCACTGCGCTATTACCGAATCGTTCGTGTCCTTCGAACTGACCTGTGTGGTAAAGCCGTCAGGTGTCGTCATGACGACGTTCCCTGCACACTGGTCGGGCAAAAACTTCCAAAGGAGTTTTTGTTTGGCAGCCGGCGATGTCAAGTTCCAATATCCGGTGGTCATATCGAAGGCAGTTTCCATGCCGCCGGGGATCTTGCTATTTCCCCCGCAAGCCCAGATCAACTTGTCGCCTGGCTGTTCATTGTCGATCTGCAGGTGAAGTTCCATCCCACACCCGTTGGCCGGAGGGACAGCGTCGAGCGTGAGTACAGTCGGCCCGAACGCAGTATCCTGAAGCTTCCATTCCATGCGGTCAGCACGGTAGGACGATGTTACATCGGAGAAATCATGCAGCCATTTCGCCGTGCCGCCGCGCAGGAGAGCGGCAATGAAGGTGGCGTGAAGGACATTTTTCTCGCCAAAGCGGACGAGCGGTCGGTCTCCGGCGATGACAAATCCAGTAATCTGGTTGTCGTACAGCGGTCGATTATTGAAGCGGTCCCCACTATGACGAACGAACGCATTCCCCTCGGCAGTGTATATCGGAGTATCGAAGATGTTCGAGTCGATCCGTCCGGTGCCGGCATGCGCCGATTGCGCAATTAGCGCTACCAACAGTCCGAGGAGCGCTACGACGCGTAAAGCCATTTTTCGAGGCATAGTCTATTGTCCGACAGACCGCCCGGCAGAGGCGCACCGCGCTGTTTTAACCGGTATGAAGCAAATGAGGCAATCCGAAAATGTCCTGTTTTTGCTCTATTTTTATAGTGTTTTGAGCTCAAATCCGGCCTTTCGGGTGCAAGGGTCTGTAATGGGCATATTATAGAGCATATTACCCATTTTGTCAATTTGTTGTTTGTATTATACCCATGAATGCGGGAGCCGGTTTGTTTGCGGAAGCCGCGCCGGTTGTAATGCTGATATTGATAGAATCGCAAGTTAACTTTGCAATTTACTGAATCGAACGACCTTGGCGATGTAGGCATTGAAATCCATCCATACGTTTTTTGTGTGATCATTCGGTCGGCCTGAAGTTGTATTCAGACAACAAGATTTAAACCAGCCGTGGCCATTCTCAGTGCCATGAAGTGGGTCAATTCTTCGTGCGGTTTGACAGTTTGCCGTCCGGCGGGGTCGAACGTGGGAGTAGTAAGCTGGCTGTTCGCCAGCAGCTTCGTGTATTCACGGTCGAGTGAATCGTATGTGATCGTGGTCAACTCGTTGAACCTGCTGAGAACCGTCGTGACCCGGTTCTGGGCATCGTAAGTATAAGTCGTCCGGCCAAGGTCGGGATCGGAAAGCGATAGCCTGTTCCCGGCGTTATCGTAAGTATAGCTCAACACATGCGGCACGACGGTTAAGATTTTCCAGTTGGCCGCTCAGAAGATCAGTAGAGACATTGCGACGATGAGGCTTCTGGTAGAAGCGCAACATCATTATGTTAACACGGTTCGGGCGTTTTGTCAAGCGCTGTTTGTCGTGGCATCACAGGTGCCATCTTTGTTTATTAATAT
>PLAD01000382.1 GCA_003134215.1 Armatimonadota bacterium | reverse complement strand
CGTTATGTATGTATTCTTAAGCAGGCGAGTTAGAGGGCTGCAGGGCTTCAAGACAGTCGCGATGCTTTTGAAACTCGGGGTGGGCACGCTCCTTCTTTCACTTTCGTCGGCAGCCTTTTTGTCAATCGTGGAAACCCATTTGTCTCACCCTGGATTGATTGGTTATGCGATGTCAGTTCTCGGACCTGCTTTTGTCGGCGGAACGATATTCCTGGCCGCTTGCGTAGGAATGAAGATGGAAGAGACAACGGCATTAAGTGGTTTGTTAAAAAGAGGTTTGGGACGCAGGGCCGGATAACATGGACGTTGTAGAGAGTCTAAGTCAGCGCTTCGGAGACTGGTACGAAAACCTCTTAGGCGGCAATAGTTCGTCAGAATTACGTCCTAAAGACATTCTCCGCAAAATCCTTCGCACATTGGATGACAATCGCAGCGAAGGAATAGACGGTCGCGTATATGTGCCGAACCGCTATATTTTAGAACTGAATCTTCCTAATGACGATGAACGAGATTTTTTGCTGTCCTTTATCGACGAAGACGAACTTGCGACGGTCATAAACAGATACATCGAGGAAAAGGATTATTCACTGCGCGGACCAATCGGCTTTACAATCAATTCTGCGGCGATAACCAATAAGCCTTCAGCTAAGCTTAACGTTAAGGCCCGATTTGAAAAAGGCTCTCTTATCAACGACAGTACCGGCGACAAAGCTTCTGACAACGGGACAATGATAGAGCATCCTGACGAGCCAACGATTGCCGCGAACTTATTCGATGACCTGGAAACGATCGCTGAACTTCCTCGTCGCTGGGCGACTCTGGCGGTCACCGCCCCCGACGGCAGAGTCAGTTCCATTCAGATCACCGGCAACTCCTTTACAATCGGTCGGTCGAGCAAGGAAAACAATCTTGTCTTGTCCGGCGACGGAAAAGTTTCGAAATACCATGCACGGATTCAACACACTGAGGATGGAACGGCCGTGCTTCACGACCTATGTAGCACCAACGGAGTCATGCTGAATGAGCAGCGCCTAGTTGGAAATGCTCTGCTAGAACCATTTGACCAGCTTCAAATTGGCGAACACCTTCTGGTCTATCAGCCCGATGACTACCCTGCTACTGCCGCCCGAAGAACAGTTGCACCTAAACGGAAATCTATTATTGTTGACATTACGACAAGCGATGAACAGCTCCTTTCGTCCGATAACCTAGTCGGGCAATCAATCACTTCCGACCTTGTTCTGTCCGCTCCGGGAATTGCCCAACGACAGGCCAGGATTATCGCTCACGAATCTGGCGTATTTACTATCGAAGATCTTTCGGGACAGAAAAGCACACTTTTAAATGACCGTGTTGTTCAAGCCGGCGAACGCCTAAAGTTAACCAACGGGGACCGAATTCAATTTGGTCCCCTTCAGTTCCAATATCGGGAAATGCAAGCCTGAGCGTTCATATAATAGCAGGTCTCCTTCGTTACCCCTTTTTGATCGCCCTTACCGCCTTCATCCTTTACGTCGTCCATCAGCTAAGAAGTCGTTCCGGCGATTAATCCGGTAGTTTCGGCTTTCGCCTCTATAAAACTTTATGTTTTTTAAATAATTGGCGCAATTTTAATCAGAAAGCTTGACAATTCACATCGGCTTTTGGTAGTATAACAATAACATACTTATCACATGTGTTTTAAGTAAATTTCAGGAGGAGATCACCATTGCTTCATTTAAATAAGAAAACGCTTCGTTCAATGACGAATCGCAAAGAAGCCTTTACTCTCATTGAGCTGCTCGTTGTCATAGCCATAATAGCGATTCTCGCAGCTATTTTATTCCCAGTCTTTGCGCAGGCACGCGAGAAGGCTCGACAGGCCAGTGATACGAGTAACCTAAAGCAGATTGGCTTGGGCTTCCTACAGTATCAACAGGACTATGACGAATATTTTCCGCCTTCCGTAACTGAGAGATATTCGCCGTCGTCCGATTACACACAGTACGGCAGTAGTACGAATGCAAGCGGTTGGGTCGACACGCAGGCCGAAGCTGCCCAGTTCTCAATTCGTGGAATTTTAGATCCATACATCAAATCTTCAGGCATTTGGCATGATCCCTCGCAGATTGCACAGTGGTCAGACCCTACAGTAACGGCAGCCGTAAGTGGAACGACGAGCATTGACGGTATCGCTGGAGACCCTACAGCTTGGTATAGTTCGGACTACGGCTTTAACTTTGACGAGAGTGTTTGGGATCTTACAGGCAGAAGCACATGGCCATCCGGCGTTGACGGTTACGGCGGTACCTCTGCACAAGCCCCGACATCGGGCGACGTTCCTGACTCCGGCTTGTTCGAAGGAAGTGGACCGTTTGTCGGCGACGGTTTCAACGGTTTAGTTAATCTAGCTAAGATCACGTCGCCCGGAACATTCATTCTGGGAGCTGATAGTGCTAGAAACGGAAAAGCATCACGAGGATCTTTAACTCCCAACGGTGCACTTCTGTCGAACGAAAAGACACTCTACTCTGCAATCACTGCGACGACAACTAACTGGCCGCCGATTGCAAGCTCGTCGTGGAATTATGATCCAACCCAGGCATCTATCGCCCTACGCCACAGTAACAAGGCAAATTTCTTGTTTGGCGACGGGCATGTGAAGCTGCTGGCCCCCGAACAAGTTTATTATGTAAGCGGCGGCGTGACAACCAACTACTTCGCACGCACACAATAATAGACACCTTCTCGGATTAACTTTGGTAACCGTATTGACCTTGCTGTCAATGCGGTTATCTGCTTTTTCTTTCACAACTCGACATATGTGTCATGATGGTTTTGTTGTATTGACGATTAAGACACGGTTACTAAGCGATCTATAGTGAAAGAAAAACTGTCCGCCAGCAGGCCCTGGCTGAAATCCTGGCTTAGCTCACCTTCGGCGCTACTGCTCGCAGTAATGATAATCGATATATTCCTACTTGGAAAATATCTGGTCGGCAGCGAGTCACAGGTAATTGGTTCTCCCATCGGTGATGGAGCCGACCAGTTTCTTTATTGGAGAAAGTTTGGCTTCGAGCAACTGAGACATGGTCACCTTTCTTTGTGGAACCCGTATGCTTTTTCAGGTACCCCATTTTTGGGAGGCTGGCAATCCGGGCTCCTGTATCCGCCAGACTGGATTTACCTTGTTCTCCCACTCGAAAGGGCTATGAATTTCGAAATGGCGCTGCACATCTTCTGGCTGGGCGCCGGTGTTGCAATGTGGGCAAGATATCATCAGCTCCATCCACTAGCCTGCCTCGTTGCTGCGATCACAGCAAGCCTTGGCGGCACGGTCTTTTTGCGGTTGTTCGCGGGGCATTTGTCAATCATAGACACGGCATCCTGGGTTCCCTGGATATTTTGTGCATTCGATCAGATCCTTGATAACCCACAACTTAAGGCAGCGTTGCTTCTCACTATGTCTACGGCTATGGCCATACTCGGCGGACACCCACAAACGGTTTTCAACGCTTCCATCACGCTCATTATTTATCTTATTCTGAGGTCAATTTCAAGTACAGTGCGGGCAAGATCCATCTTAATTATTGTGATGGGAGGATTTGCTGCGGTGTTAATCACAGCAGTACAAATCGCAGCTGGGCTAGCGGCAGCCGCGGAAGGAACGCGCCAAGCCGGGGTGCCGTATGCATTTGCGGCCAGTATCTCCTTTCCGCCGGAAAACTTCGTGACTCTAATTGTACCGTGGTTTTTTGGAGGAATATTCAGCTATTGGGGCGAGTCTTATATCTGGGAGGCATCAATATTTTGCGGAGTTACTGGATCGTTTCTGGCTCTTTACGCGGCTGCATTTGTCAAAAATAAGCGAAAGCCTGTTTGGTGTGCCATGGTGGTTCTACTAATGGTCTTAGCCTTGGCGGCAAATACGCCGCTGTTTCCAATCCTCTATCATTATGTTCCCGGCTTTAATCGATTTCGCGGAGACAGCAAGTTTGATTTCGACGCAACGCTTTTTGTCTCTATGCTCGCTGCTGTTGGACTTGACGAACTTTTAACCAGGCCGATACAGTCGAAGAAAGTATTCTTGTTCCCAGTCATATTCCTTGCCGGCTTGCTTATGGCATACACCGTGCTGAAACGCTGCATAACTCTCATCGCCTGGGAGAAACTTTGCGAAATTTTCGCAGCAAACGCTGAAAGAGAAAATATCCTTACTCCTTTGAATATCGCTAGCTTCGCCGCGCAAAGTCGCCTCCATTCCGAAGCTGCATTAATCATCGCGGCAATTCCAACTCTGCTGATTTTGGGAATTCTGGCGGCGGCGCGTTACCGCCGGCGCGTACTGTATGCAATTCCAGTGATCGCCATTTGTGAAATGTTCTGGTTCGCGCAAAGCTCGATTTCGACGTTTGATATTCGTTCCACGGTACCTCCGTTTGCCAGTCAGCTTGAGGCAATCGGACAAGCAGACCATCGTGTATTAAGACTGGACGACACCTCCAATTTTACGATGAGTATTGGCACGCCGGATATCTGGGGCTATGATCCGACAGTAACTAACCGATACGCTGAGTTCATGTACTTCACGCAAGGTCTGAATCCAAACGATGCAGACGAATATCTGAGCTTCCATTTGGATAATCCCCTATTCCGGCTTCTTCGCTGCTCAGACGTCATTATGAACTCCGGCGCCGGACCTGTCGATATTACTCATAGCAATGCTTTTTCGCACATATTCTTCGTGAAAAATTATCTCGTCCTTCCCAATCGAGACGGAATATTTCGTCTGTTACGAAGACCGTCGATGAATCCTGGGAAAACGATGCTACTGGAAAGTCGTCCGTTTGAATCTCTCGGCGCTGTATTAGGCGGCGGAACGGCGAGTATCACGAGCAACACCAGCGATCAATCGACTGTTGTGGCCGACAATGCGTCTCCCGGTATTCTGTTAATCACCGACAATTACAGTCGTGATATTACTGCTGCGCCCTTGTCGGGAGACACGCAACGACGATACAAGGTTTTACCGGCGGACTATACCCTAATCGGCGTTCCCCTCACTCCAGGTCACCATGTTTTTACATTAATTTACCGTCCAAGGTGGTTTGAAGTTTCAGCTTATATTTCTATAGTTTCGATTTCAATCTTTCTTGGAGTGTGTTTGGCGGAGTTGATTATTGAAGTTCGTCTAAGAAGGAAGGATATCGGGGAATAAGCGACTACTTTATCTGTCGGCGGGGAACTTGTTTGAAGGACGGAATCTTAATCGTAATGTGTAGGGCTTAAGCCCCGTCGATTGTCGGATTAGAAGGAATAGAAATTGATTGCAAAACTGTTGAAGAATACTTTGAGAAATGGCGCTGTTTTGACGGTGGCAACAACTGCAGCGATTCTGACTGCGTCAGCCAATGAAAACAAAGGCTCCTGGGGCGCTTTAAATTCTGTGTCACATATCGTGGACGGCGACGAGAAGACGTATGGTGATGAATTTTCGCCGCGGGATTCAACGATAGGGTTCGCGATCAACAGTTCAGCGATGTTTGCGTGGGGAATGCTTTACGACCTTGCCTTTGGCCAGATCCCATTTCCGAAGTCACTAGCCAGTGCGTCAATTTTTACTGCCGGGGCGTACTTGGTGGACTACTATATCGTGCCAAAACAATATACGCCGGGTATAGAGAAGAAGATCAGCAAAAACGCGATCTTTTGTATGTACGCGGTGATAGTTGTTACTTTGGCACTATCACCGCGTTGGAATAAGCGCTGATCTAGTGCTTGAAATGACGTGAGCCAGAGAACACCATAGCGATATTATAAGAGTCGGCCATTGCAATGGATTCGTCGTCCTTCTTCGAGCCGCCAGGCTGAATGATAGCTGTCACCCCTGCTTTCCCGGCAGTCTCTGGACCGTCTGAGAATGGGAAGAAGGCGTCCGACGCGAGTACGGCGCCTGAAGCTCGGTCGCCTGCCTGCTGAACGGCGAGGCGCACACTCTGCACCCGGTTCATCTGACCGGCGCCGACTCCGAGGAGCTGTTTATTTTTTGCCAGGACAATTGCATTTGATTTGACGTGCTTTACAAGAATCCAGGCGAAGAGGAGGTCATTCATTTCTTCGGCACTGGGCTGCCGCTCGGTGGCAACAGTGAGTTCATTGGTCGAGGTGTACTTCGCGTCCTTTGACTGAACTAAAAGACCACCGGCGACCCTCTTATAGTCCAGTCCGCCTTCGCCCGGTTCGCGGCTTCCAAGTTCGAGAAGAATGAGATTTGCCCCCCACTTTTTGCGTTCGGTCAATATCTTGAATGCCGCTTCATCATATCCGGGCGCAACGATCGCCTCAAAAAACGTATTTGGCCCCGTAATCAATTCTGCGGTTTCGACATCGATCGTCCGTGTTACTGCGAGAATTCCACCGAAGGCCGAGATCGGGTCTCCTGCTCTCGCCAGGCGAAAGGCTTCAGACAGCGTCGCTGACAATGCAGCACCGCAGGGATTGGTGTGTTTAACGATCGCGGCGAAAGCATTTTTTTCGTCCACCACGAACTCTTGCGCGATTTCGTAAGCGGCGTTCAGATCGTAGATGTTATTGAACGAAAGTTCTTTACCATGAAGTTTTTTGGCCTGCGCGATACCGATAGACTTCGTCCCGTCCTCGCTGTAGAAGGCCGCTTTTTGATGTGGGTTTTCCCCATATCTGAGATCGGAAACTTTCGTGAAGGCAAGCGGTAGGAGCGCAGGAAAGAGATCGGACTTTGGCCGGAGGTACGATGCAATTAGTGCATCGTAGGCGCCGGTGTGGGCATATGCCTTTGCCGCAAGTTCATCTCTCGTCTTTTGCGTAAGTTCTCCGTCGTTTCTCAGGAGCTCATCGATTACGAACGGATAATCGGACGGCGAGACGAGAACTGCTACTGAAGCGTGATTTTTTGCGGCAGAGCGAATCATGGAAGGGCCGCCGATATCAATGTTCTCAATCGCTTCTTCCCGGGTAACACCAGGCTTTGCGATGGTCGCTGCAAAGGGATAGAGGTTGACGACGACCAGGTCGATCGGTTCAATGCCATGAGCCTTGATCGCATCCATGTGTTCTTGCTTGCCTCGATCGGCGAGTAAGCCGCCGTGGATACCCGGATGGAGAGTCTTTACTCGTCCTTCCAGCATTTCTGGAAACCCGGTGACATCGTGAACTGCGGTGACAGTCATTCCTGCGTCCGCGAGTGCTTTCGACGTCCCACCAGTGGATATCAGTTCCACTCCAAGTTCGGACAGGGTTTTTGCAAGGTCAATAAGGCCTGTTTTGTCTGATACGCTTAGTAGCGCGCGCTTAATTTTCATTATGGTTTCCTAAAACCGTCAAGCCAGAAGGCAGGCGCAAAAACGCCCGGGAATTCTGGACCGCATCTCGCGACAACAGATCACCCAGGCGTTCGGCTTTTATCCGTCTCCGTACTTCCCGCAGGTTGTTCCTGCTTTAGACGCCAGTCGCACGGTAGAAATATCGTATGTCGGGCAAAGTATAGCACGGAGATAAAGTGAGTGTCAATCTATACGACAGAACGTCGATGGCGCCACTGACCGAGTGCGACAGCAAAGATAATGATCGCACCGGTGAC
>PLAD01000167.1 GCA_003134215.1 Armatimonadota bacterium | reverse complement strand
AATCACGAATACTATTTCGTTCTCATTGAGCTCGCTCGTTAGGTGCTACAACCATTGCGTGCGTGACCGAAAAACTCCTTGGCTAACGCCCTCTTCTTGCACCGAGATGCAAATCGTCTTGGAGGTAGATGTGGAGCGGGCGATGGGANNGGCGCGGATGGGCGCCGCGTGCGATTATTGTGCGAAAAACACTGCCACACCCGCCTACGCGGTCGTTTGACGAACACAACGGCAAATACATGGCCCTTTAACGTAGTTCGCGCTCGAAAAACGCATACATAGCGGCTTGGTCCTCGACAATTTGCTCGAATGAATTGCCGCGTCCATGGCCCTCCCCGGAGCGCTGGACGAGAAGGACGGGATGGCTTGATACCGTCGATGCTTGGAGCATTGCAACCATCTTGCGCGAGTTGTATGGATCGACTCGCGGGTCATTTTCACCAGTAGTCATGAGAATCGCCGGATACGAAATGCCCGCATGCACATTATGATAAGGGGATTGCTTCAGCATCCAGGCGAACTGCGAAGGATCTGTGACGGTTCCGAATTCCGGCGTGTTGAATGCACCGTTCGGAGTCAATTCAAAGCGCAGTAAATCGTAAAATCCTACCTGAGCAACGACTGCTCTGTAGAGCTCGGGGTTGCGCGTCAATGCTAGCCCCATGAGAAACCCTCCGGCGCTGCGGCCCTCGATGCCGAGGTGATTGTGATCGCCGTAGCCATGTTCAGCGAGCCACCGGGCGCATGCCGCGAGATCGTCGCTCGAAACGGTTTTTTTCTGCAGCCGCGCAGCCAAATGCCAGTCCTCGCCATATTCGCCGCCACCACGCACCATGGCGTGGGCCAAAACCCCTCCGCGCTCTAACCACGCAAGCGTGGTGGGATCGTAGCCGGGCGAAGTCACTACCCCGTAGGCACCGTATGCCTGCAAGATCGTCGGTGCGGTGCCGTCGCGGGCTACATCTCGAGCATGAATCAACTCCATCGGGATTTGCGCCTTGCCGTCGAGCGAGGGCACAAAAAACCGCTCTGTCAAGACATCGGAATAGCCAGCGGGGACCGGCGAGGAGAAACCGACTTCTTGCGTCTTTTTCGCTGCGGCGTCATAGGCCAACCACTGGACATCGCTAGTGTAGGTGGAGTAAGCAATGATGATGGGTCCTTTACCGTCAGGATCGGCGGCTACTCTTGCATGTGAAATCGCTGGAATCGGCAAGATCTCACGCTGTATCCCGGCGGCACTAAACACTCGCGCACTACTGTCGCCTCCATCGACGTCGACGGTAATGAACCCACCCTTGATTGAAACGACATTGCTGATGACCACGCTCGACGCCGGGACCACGACTCGCGCCGTGCCCGGCTTGATCCCAGGCACGAGCGCGATAATCTCGCCACGCGAGGCTCGCTGTTTTGATATGACATAAAATGAGTTGCCGACGAAGGCGCCGCCAATATCACCGCTGCCGCCAATGCCCTGCTCGGGCGTAGCTACGAGATCGAATTTCCCGCTGTCTCGCCGAAGGTACACTGAGCAATGTACGCCGTCGCCGTCGTTGGTCACGATTGCCTCAGTGCTGCCGTCGAGCGATGCCGCCAATTGATACTCGCTCTTTGGTGACTGATTCTTGCCAAATACATAGGTGTCGAAGCCCGGGTCCGTCCCGATGATATGGTGAAAGACGAGAATGCCTTTCTTGGCGTAACTCCCATCTCCATTCTGTGGCCAGAGCGTATGCAGAAACCCTTTGCCATCCCGGTCCCACGAGATGGCGACGGGGCTAGTGCCCCCACCCACGTGCGGAAGGGTGTCGGCAAGCATCTTGCCGCTTCTGACATCAAGCACATGCAGCGTCTCATCCTCTGCACCTGCCAATTGCGTCGTAAATGCCACTTTCGACCCGTCGGGCGCCACAGATACCGTGTCGATGCTCGGTTGTACTCCATCTATAGCCGCCGTTGCCGGATCAAACAGTACGCGCTCCGCTCCCCCCAAATGTTCGAGCACAACGAGTTCCGATTGCGGATTCGGAGGCGTCTTGCGCTCATAAATGAGACGGTCACCTCGAACGAAAATGTCNNAAAATGTCGTAGCGGTAAGGTGGCGTTTGGGACAACTCTGCGACGCGGCTCTTGAAATGGGCATATGTGGGCGTCGAATCGCGATACGCCAGCGCGAATCGTGTCTGCAACGCGGCCCAGGCCTTGACCTCTGGATCCAGCGGGTTCTCGAGCCAGCGATATGGATCGACGACCGATGTGCCGAAATACGTATCAGTAACCGGCCGCAAGGGTGTCTTGGGTACGGAATCCAGTGCCTGTGCCGAACACGTAACCCATGACGCGATCGTGGATGCCAAGAGGAGGCCCGCAGGCGTAACTCTAGTCGCGCATTTTCGATTAACAGTTCGTAAGTTCACAGAAGCATCCTTTCACCTGTTGACTGACACAAGCGGTGGGCACAGCAACGTACCCTCGGAAAATTTACGCACCAGTTTACGCTTACAATTTCAGATACCGTATTCTTGCTAAGCTTGAGTCGATGACTCACTAGTAGGCCAACAATTATCCTGGAAATGCGTCTAAGAGTCCGCTCGACTTAGACGACCATCAGCGAATCAAGGCGTCTCCGATCAGGTCATTTTTAACCGAATGCCGCTTAGTTTAGGC
>PLAD01000127.1 GCA_003134215.1 Armatimonadota bacterium | reverse complement strand
TCGATGCAACGATCGCTGCGACATTGGCTTGGTTCAACGCCGAGTAGAGAATGGCTGGCCGTTCTCGGCGCAAATAGCCTGCAAGCTTTCCAAAGCTTAACAGCGGAACGGCGACATCGAGGTTCACAAGCCGAACACTAGCCGGCACTTCATCGACGTAAGGACCAGATTTGTTCGAAACTACCAGGTCGACAGCGTGACCCCGGTTAGAAAGTGCTCGGGCGAGATTTACGAAACAACGTTCCGCTCCGCCGCCAAGAAGGTTGGGTAAGAATAACGCCAGTTTAGCCATTTACGTCCATCGCTGACCACTCGTGGCGATCGAATCCATCTTAATAGAAGTTTGCAAGAAGTATGCCAAGCATCCTTAAAATATCGAATCTCCCGTACCTAACAAATGACTTTAATAACGTTCGGTGTCAGATGGCGGAAAATAGGCAAAATATTGCGAAATTGGTTAATTTAGCTTATTTTGGCATGGTAATTGCGTATGGTAATTTTACGTGCGATCAAACACTATAGGCAAGTTTAACCAGTCCGAAGATAACGTTAGCATCGCGGATCCGAGTTTCCTTCACTTTGTAGCACGAGAAAGTTGCGACGTATTAGTTCTCCAGTGTGGGATGCCGTTTTACACCCGCCTGGGTTTGGATTAAAGATCTAAATAGACATGAGAACGTGCTCAAGCCGCGCGTCCTCCGGATGTGTTTTCGAGAGTTTACTGGAACGGGGTACTTTCATGATTGATCAGGATGATCAGCCGATTGGCGGCGGCATAGGCTTGGGTATATATCGGACATCATCGCAAACAGCCGTACTTGCCCCCGGTTTGTTGTCTAATTTCAACGACAAGGCCGGCGACGTTGATGACAAGCCAAACGGGCATAAGGCAGGGTCGTCGCATTCCGCGACAATTGGTTACGCGGAAAACTACCGGCTAAACCTTCCGGATACACTCAACTGCGCTGTACCTGAACGCAAGACGTACGACCTGATTAAGCGAATTGTTGATTTCGTCGCGGCTACCTTCTTTCTTCTAATGCTTCTGCCGGTTTTTATCTTTATCGCGCTTTCGGTGAAGTTAACCAGCAAGGGAAGTGTCCTGTTTCGTCAAACACGTCTTGGTTACAGGGGTAAGAAGTTCACCTGCTACAAATTTCGAAGTATGGTAGTCGACGCCGAATCCCTTCTGCGTAGGTCTCAAAACCTGAAGGAGAGATACCACGAACAAGGCTTCAAGATCAAAAACGACCCGAGAGTGACTCCGGTCGGAAAAATACTTCGAAAAACAAGTTTGGACGAGTTGCCACAGCTCATCAATGTATTACTTGGTGATATCAGCTTGATTGGACCTCGACCCATCGTTCCTGATGAACTAGTGCAATATGGCCAGTTTGCTGAAAAATTTCTTTCCGTTCCTCCAGGCCTCTCTGGTTTGTGGCAGACCAGCGGGCGCAGCGAAACTAGTTATGCTGAGCGAGTCCGCCTCGACATGACATATATTGATACACGGTCGTTGTCATTGGATATAAGGTTGATGTTCCGTACTTTAAGTTGTGTGATTAAAGGAGCCGGCGCCCATTAGTACGGAAGCGCCCTTCCATTCGCGCCTCAGGAGCGTCGCCGCTTTCTAGAAGGACCACTATCGAAATGCAGGAAGCCCTCGGCGAGGTGCGTTTAACCGCCGACGATATTCGTGATAACGACAGCACTGAATCTCTGCCAACCCCAACAAAGGTGCTTTTAATAGATTTTTCCGGATACGGCGTTATGACTCACGTCTTAGCGCTACTTGACCAAGCCGATCATAGACGATGGGATTACACAGTACTCTATGCAACGGATGACCAACGTCCCGGTGTCGACAACTATCGCGCCGCACTAGCAGACCGCGGCGTTAAATCGTTTTCCATACCGGTTCGCCAAAGTATTAAGGCAACCGATCTGGCGGCGCTTTGGTCAACAGTTCGATTCATAAAAAAACATCGACCGAGCCTAGTCCATTGCCACAGCTCGAAGGCGGGCGCGATCGGTCGAGTTGCTGCAAGAATTTGCGGAATCCCAACGTTGTTTTCCCCTCATTCTTTTTCTTTTCAGTTGGCCCCGCAAGGTAGCTTGAAGCGAAAACTCCTGACCCGAATCGAACGAGTGCTCGGAAAGTGGACGCGCGGTATTGCAGCGGTTTCGGAAAGTGAAGCGGCGCTCGCGGTGAACGAACGAATTGTTGGTCTCGAGGACGCGCACTTGATACCGAACGGTGTTGATCTCGAAGCATGTTCTAGGGCGAGGGATAATCGTGAGAAAACCAGGAGCGACATGGGAATTGCCGACAATGAGCCTGTCGTATGTTTTGTTGGCCGACTCGCGAAACAAAAAATGCCTGATATAGTGGTCACTGCAGCGGGAATACTGTCCCATGGAGAACAATGTCCGGTATTCCTGATGATTGGCAACGGCCCGCTTGAGGCCGAGATCGACGCGCAGATTGAAGTTCAGGGGCTCGAAAATAAAGTGAAACGGCTCGGCTGGCGTTCACACGACGAAACTCTTGCAATTCTTGCATCTTCAGATGTGATGGTGCTGCCGAGCCGCTATGAGGGGCTCCCTTATGTTGCACTTGAAGCGCAGGCGGTACAGACAGTTCCTATTTTGACGGATGTGCCGGGCTCAAGGGACGCAGTAATCGATGGCGAGACAGGGCTGCTAATTCCGGTTGACGATCCCGCTGCATTAGCGGAAGCTATAAGATCTCTACTCAACGACAAACCATTGAGAGATCGTCTAAAACAGGACGGATTAAAGTACGTCAGTCAGCGGTTCAGCTCCCGCGTTATGGCGCAAAAAATTCAATCGCTCTACAAAGATACTCTCGGTCGTTAGAGCATCTACAAAAAGCTTCGTCACAGTCGAGTTAGGAAGCCGAGCGCATACAGCACCGACGACGCGCCGTTCAGATCCACTCCCTTTTTGCTTTTGTCGGCGACAAATACGACATCCCCAGGATTTAACGGTACGTTCGCGGTAATATCGCCATCTTTGAAGAACTTATTGAGATCAACCGGAGTTGATTTGGCCTTCGTTTTATCCGAGTCGACCCTGATGACATAGATCTTGGATGTGTCTGCGTTCTGCGTCGTCCCGCCTGCACCGTTGAGTGCATCAACGAGCCGATCTCCGGGTTCGTAAGAGTAGTATCCGGGCTTGTTGACATCGCCAAAAATGTAGTTTCGGCTTACCAGAGGTATGGAAATAGTATCTCCAGGATGAAGCAGAATGTTTGCAGACGTATCTCCTTGTTGAAGCAACTTTTGGAGATCGACAGGCGTAGTCGAGGCGCCGTTAATTACTACTGCATGCTGTAGGTCTGCAATCTCAGTAACGCCTCCGCCGAGCCCGATTGCATCGAGTACCGTCATACTGTCGTGATACGGATAGCTTCCGGCGTTCTTCACCTGGCCGACGATGCTGATTTCGCGTGTACTCTGCGGGATGTAAACCGTATCGCCCTCTTTGAGCACGACGTCTGCAGTTGTTCCTTCGACAGTCGATAGACCGGAAATGTTAGCAATCTGCTGACTGCCGTCCAGGTGTACTACGCTCGCTTGGCTCAGGTCTGCAGACGCCGACGGTCCGCCCGCTTGAATAACAGCGTCGATAAGCCGCATACCTGGAACGTAACTTACTGAGCCCGGACGGACCACCGATCCGCCGATATTAACCAGCTCCGGATGCTTGACCGCGAGCGAAACGCCGACGATTGGTTCTTTCAGATATTTGCTGAACAAGGGAGTCAGTTCATTTGATAATTGGAGAGTAGTTAGACCCATCACGTTGACGTCTCCTACCAGAGGCAGCGTCACCCGGCCGTCACGCGGTACGACTGTCAGCGTATTCAGATTTGGAAAGTTAATAATTGTAACGTTTATTTGGTCATTCGCATCGATTTCCGAACTTTGTTCTACGTCAGGCGATGTGGCGGACTGGGACACTGCCAAATCTGCAGACGCGAATGAGGATGGAGCCATAGCTTTGGTTGCAAGCAAGGCGAGCAGAATAATCCTAAGAGTGAGTGAACTTCTATTCACATTCATTGTTTGGCTGCCTTTTCTAACCTAAAATCTTTTGTCCGGCATTGGGAGGGCTTTGTGGAGCCCACCCTGGGTTCTCCGTTCAGAATCTTCAAGTTCGTTTCCCCACGCCGAACCAGACGGATAACCGTACGGTGCGTAGTAGCCATATGGCGCATAAAAGCCTTGACCCTTAGCTAGCCTATTTATGAACGAGACAAACGTAGGAGGCTTCGCTGCTCTCAGACCGATGGTTGTCTGATTTAGCGCGGACTCTTGAGCGACTCCAAGTCCGATTACCTGAACAATCGTATCAACGTGAGTGGCAAATTGAAGCGCGTCGGCGGATGCTGTGCAGGGCGGCGAGTCAAAGATGACGATATCCGCAAGCTCGAGGAACTTTGTAATTATTCTCGTTATATCGGACGGATGAAGCAGCTGCGAAGACAACATCCGCTGGCCGGTCCCATTATGCATAATCGCACTCAAGTTCGGCGTATCAGTTTGAAATAGCGCCTCCTCAGCCGGTATACGTTGATTGAGGATGTCAACCAAGCCTACTCTCATGTTGCATTCGAAAACCGACATGAGAGTAGGATTGCCAAAGTCTGCGTCAACTAAAAGCACTCTTCTGCCGCTTTCCGCAAACAGCTTTGCCATGTGTACTGCGCAAGTCGTCTTACCTTCACCGGCGACAGCGCTTGTCACTAGGATCGAGTGACGTACTCCACCGGGTAGGGGATCAATGCCAGACCATAGTACATCTAAGCTGGCGACTGCCATGCGATAAGCAGTTGCTGTCTCCGGGAGCATTTGTCCGATAGCGAGGGGCAGTGCCTTGACGCTGGTGGATATCGTTTGAAGTCCGCCGATCGGACTCGCAGGGCTGGTGAGAAGTAATCGTTCCATTGTATATATTCGCCTGTCTCGCCGCTCGATAACCAGGACGGTAAGGGAGGCAAAGACGAGTCCGAGTATCAGGCCGATTGCACAATAAAGCGCCGGTTTCGGACGCGCTGGCGTGGTTGGAAAATCGGCAAGGTTTGTCAGTTGAATGTCGCCTGTGACCTTGGCCATCATTAATCTTGTTGAATTAAGTGAAGACCTGATCGACATATAGAGGGCGCGATCAACATCGACTTCACGCTGATATTCATCGTTGTCATTCTGTATCGCCGGCATTGCAGACATCTGGTCCTGCAGAGCGTCCTGTGCAGAAAGAGCGGAATTGAGCTGAGCGCGATTGGAGCCGAGCTCGATCTGAGCCTCCTGGTACTGATTGAGCAACGAACTCTGTGATTCCAGTGAGGGTGTCGAACCTGTCAGCCCGACTTTGAGAGCTGCCGAAAGTCTACTTTGAAGATTCTTCACCTTGGCTTTCAGCGGGTCGAGCATTCCGGGATAGGCGCTGGTATATCGCTCGTTCGCATCCGCCAAATCCGTCTCTGCTTGGCCGAGCTGTTGCTGCAGGGTTGAAATTTCATCGTCGTTTCTGACAGTTCCGGTAGACGCAATTGCGCGGTTGGCGGTAGCCAACTGTCCAGAAAGAAGGCTGACCTTTGCTTCGGAAGACGCAACCAACTGACTTAACGTATCAATTGATTCATGAACAGCCTGCATTCGGTTCACCAAGGATGTTTGCTGCGCACTCATGTCGACGATCATTTTGCCGCTTTGCAGCGATTGCTCCGCAGCTTCCGCTTTTTTTAACTGCTGGAGCGCCACAGCCGATGATGCTGAAAGAGAAGATTCGGTTTTCTGGAGATCCTGTTGAGCGAGATCGCGATTCCAATCGATGAATGAATAACAAACGGCGTTAGCAAGAGCACTTGCAAGCGCCGGAGACTTTGCTGTTGCTGTAACAGTGAGAAGGTTGGTATCTTTGGGATTGTCTACCTTAAAGACAATGTCCTTGGGCCTGATTGTGCTCAACTGCTGCGGGCTCAGGTCGCCGTCGTACTGGAGCCATGCTTGCGCACGGTCAACCATACCCTTACTTTCTATTAAACCGATCAGCGTGTCGATCGTCATTACCGGCCTTGTATAATCGTAATCGGTGGCAGTTGGGTTATAAGTTTGACTGCGCTGGTTAAAAACCATTTGCGCCGTAGCATCGTAAGACTTAGGGGTCAATTTTGCCGCGATATCCGCAAGTAGAACGCAGCCGGCCACGATCAAAAGCACTATGGTCCGTCTCCGCCAGACGGCCTCTAATACGGCGGAAAGGTTTACATCCTCTTGGGATGTAGTGCTATTTATGGTAGTCATCAGCAGAATACAGTCCTTTGATTCTGGAGCGGCCGGAACAGAAATCGGCTGCCCAGCTAGTAATCTCGTTTGAAAGCTAAGAAACCCCGTATACACTACTAATCAATAGGGCACCTTAAGGGAAATGGAGTGCGGCAAGCTAGCGCCAATTATCTGTCGACTTGACAGAGATTTATCCGATCATGGCGCCGAACAGTTGCAACCTGTTAGTGTCCGTTTCGTTGCCGTCCTAGGTCTCGACGGTGCGCAATTGCGGGAATACAACATCACTTCCAGGTACGCAATATTTGTGCCAAGTGAATTGGCGGGGTTTGAAGAAATACTTTGATATTGCAAGCATGCTTAAGGTTTTATAGAGTCAGAGCCGGGGCAGAGCTAACGATATCGTACCGCCGGAATGGCGTAGTTCAAATTGCTGGAGATTTGATGCGCCCAACGGATTCACTTGGCCTGGGAGAGTTCGTTTGACCGTGCTGTGGCAGCTTCGATTGCGTCAATAATGGCGGTTCGGAAGCCGGCTCGCTCGAGTACAGCCAGTGCCTGAATTGTGGTTCCACCTGGAGTAGTAACATTGTCTTTGAGCTGCGCCGGATGCTCGTCCGAATCGAGAACCATTTTTGCCGCGCCATATACTGTTTGCGCAGCGAGAAGCCTCGCTGTGTCGCGAGTGAGGCCGGCCTTTACGCCGCCGTCCATCAAGGCTTCGATCATCATGTAGACGTAAGCAGGCCCGCTGCCGGATAGACCGGTCACAGCATCCATAAGACGCTCTTCTACGATCACGGTTCGTCCGACCGCTGAAAAGAGAAACGCCGCCTGAGCAATATGTTCGGAATTGGTGTGTGTTCCGCCGGCGATCGCTGTTGCACCTTCACCGACAAGCGATGGCGTATTTGGCATCGCTCGAATAACCGGGATGTTCGGGCCGATCATTGACTCCATGGTCGCTATCAGCACTCCGGCGGCAATGGAAATGATCAAATGATTTGCAGTCAGCGAAACGGCAATTTCCGAGAGCACGGCGGGAACAACTAGGGGCTTCACAGCTACGAGTACTATATCGGCGCCAGTAACCGCATCGATTAAGTTTTCGGCGACATACCCGCCGGGATCGGGCAGCGAGGACGCTGAATGGAGAGCCTTGTCTCTATGCGTATCGTAAACGACAATAGAGCCAGGCGCTGCCGCCCCAGCCCGAACAAGGCCAAGGGCAAGCGCACTGCCCATCATTCCGGCGCCAAGGATCGCGAGGCGCTTTCCGTTAAGCATGTTTACTCTTTGTCGAAGAACGCCGTGCGGCTTGATGTAAGCGGCTTGTCTTCTACATCTACAGTCACGTTGGTAGGCGTGAACAGGTAGACCTGGTCGCCGATTTTTTCGACGCTGCCGTCGATAGAGTAGGTGGCGCCGTTCATAAAATCGATCAATCGCTCGGCCATATCGGCAGGCGTCTGCTCCAAATTGATGATCTGCTGCGTGCCTTCGCGCAAACCGTCTACCGCTCGTCGCACATCTTCGAAAGACTGGACCATACGTCGAACTGTGACCCGTGACCGCCTCACCGTCTCCAATCGCAATGCTCCAGAACTTCGCTTTATCGGAGTTAGCGAGCCCCCGGTCGATCTGGCAGGAGGAGGAATGTGCGCGACTCCTAGCGATGTTTCCTCTTCCTCTTCTTCAAAAGACTCTTCTTCGTCGCCGTCGCGCAGGAAAGCTTCGCGCAATTTTGCGAACCAACCGTTTTTCGCGCCCCGGTCAGTGGCCGAATCGTCATCCTGCTCGTCAGGTTCGGTATTGTGATACGACGTCATGAATTCCTTCTCCTTGATAATGTTGCAAACAAAAAGTTATGGTTAGTCCAACAATCTTGTACTTTGGTCTTCCTGGTGCGACCGTTGACCGAAAATTGCAGTTCCTACTCGGACCATAGTCGAGCCTTCAGCAATAGCCTCGACAAAGTCTCCGCTCATACCCATCGAAAGTGTAATTCGGTTGGCATCTGGAAGCTGATCGAACAGCGACTTTAGTTTCCCGAAGCTTTCTCTCGCAGCAATACCGCTGTTTCGCGATTCAGACGGCGCGATTCCCATTAGTCCAATCAATTTAATATACTTTAAACTGCGGATCTTTTCGCACAGATCGATTGCACTAGCAAAAGGCACTCCTGATTTGGCGGGTTCGTTTCCGATGTTGACCTCAACCAGGATATCTTGCCTAATCTCCAGACGCGCTGCGATTCCGTCAATTTTACCTGCTATTCGCTCGCTGTCGATACTTTGGATTAACTTACACCGTCCAACAATCGATTTCGCCTTGTTGGACTGTAAATGTCCTATAAAATGCCAGCGAATTTCTGCCAGATCGGAAAGTTCTGCTTGTTTGGAAACGAACTCCTGTACATAGTTTTCTCCAAACGATAACTGCCCAGATTCATACACTGTTCGGATTGACGACGGAACTTGCTGTTTGGAGACAGCTACAAGCTCTACCGAATTGGCTTGACGACCATATAAACTACATGCTTCATGGATCCGGCGCTCGATCAGAAGCAATCGGCCTGCGGCTGCTTGACCGGCAGTTATCGTCAACTAAAGTGTGTAAGGCTAAGGCGATGCTCGCGTGCGAGTCGGCGCATCTGGCCCGTTTCCATATATGCGACTCGCTCAGCGATGTTAGTTGTGTGATCGGCGATTCGTTCAACGGACGTAAGTATTAAAAGGGTATAGGATGCTGCGGAAATCAAGGTTGGATCTTGCTTAGCAAGCTGCAGCGTTTGCTCACGAAGTACCTTGAATTCGTCGTCAACGATATCATCGTGCTCACAAACAAGCTTGACTAGCTCAACATCGCGCTGCAAAAACGCAGTGAGGCTATCATCCAGCATGTGAATTGCCGCATCCGCCATGAGTCCAAGATCTACTAACGGTCGTCTACAAAAGCACTGCTGAATCAGTTTACGAGTGTTTTTCGCGATCTGGACAGCGTGATCACCTATTCGCTCCAATTCGTTGGAAACTTTGATCGCTGATGATATTCGGCGTAGGTCGCGGGCCATTGGCTGCTGCAGTGCCATAAGACGGAGACAGTTCGATTCGATATCAAGTTCCAGATCGTCTATATCGTCGTCGTTATTAAGCACACGGTCCACAAGCTCGACAGAGCCGTTATTGTATGAATCGAGCGCCAGACGCACATTAGAGCGGGTCAACTGGCCCATATGAATGAGCGACGCATCTAAATTGCTCAACTCCTCATGAAATAGTAGTCTGGTTGTCATATACATTATTGTGGTTGAGTTTAGAGCTTAATTGTGTTAAATTTCTGTGGAGATTCTAGAATCTCATTACAGATTTAATTATATCACAACGAATTCTAGTTTTCAACGGATATGCGGCAATTGTTAATATTTAGCGACTTCTCTCAGCAACAATTTGATTTTGCCGTCTGCCACGCTAAAATTTCGTTGTTTTTTGAATGAATCGTCGGCGACGTTGTCTAGCATCATCTTATTGTTTTCGTAATTTTCGGAACTTTACACGATGCGTAACAGCTCACGCATGTATCAGTCACCGAGCCGATTGGAACGCAGGTTGTGATATAATGCAGAGTAACCTCATTCGTTCATTTGAACATCCTCCAGGCCGAGTTGGTATCCATCTGGCCGTCATACGGCGCATGGCAGTGATTTCATAAAAGTTGATTTATGCACAAACAATCCCTAATTAAAGTCGCATTTCTTTGTTCGGTCGTCGTCAGCCTCACGGGCTGCCGATTGAACCCCTTTGCAAAACCGCAGCCGACTGTCGCGCCGACTCCGCGCCCAGTCGTACGCACGCCCCTTCCGGTCGACTTCGCAACAGTGCGGCCCAACGAAGCGGGTGACATTCCGATTTTGGAGTACCATCAGTTGGTTCCTGATACTGAAAAGGTGAGCG